>NZ_PSVD01000023.1:0-38420 GCF_002932035.1 Rathayibacter sp. AY1F6
GATTGCGGGGCACGAGGGCGAGGGAGCGGGGGAGGGCGGCGCGTAGACTGGGGCGGCCATGATCCAGACTCTCGACCTCCGCGGCCGTCGTCCCTCCTCCGCCGAGCTCCTCGCCCTCGTGCCCCGCAATCCGGGCACGTCCGCCTCCGTCGGGCCCGTCGTCGCCGAGCTGATCGCCGACGTCCGAGAACGCGGCGCGGAAGCGCTCCTCGACCAGGCGGAGCGGCTGGACGGCGTGCGCCCCCCGCACCTCCGCGTGCCCGCCGAGCAGATCGCCGAGGCGCTCGACCGCCTCGACCCGGCCATCCGCAGCGCACTCGAGGAGGCGATCGCGCGCGTCCGCCGCGCCAGCGCCGCACAGATCCCCCCGCCCCGCACCACCGAGCTCGACGACGGCGCCACGGTCACCCAGCGCTGGCAGCCCGTCGCCCGCGCCGGGCTGTACGTCCCCGGCGGCAAGGCGGTCTACCCGTCGAGCGTCGTCATGAACGCCGTGCCCGCGCAGGCCGCCGGAGTCGCCTCCATCGCCCTGGTCTCGCCGCCGCAGAAGGCGTTCGGCGGCTCCGTCCACCCCACGATCCTCGCGGCGGCCGCTCTGCTCGGCATCGACGAGGTCTACGCGGTCGGGGGCGCCGGAGCCGTCGCCGCACTGGCCTACGGCGTCGACTCGATCGGGCTGGATCCCGTCAGCATCATCACCGGGCCGGGCAACGTCTGGGTCACCACCGCGAAGCGCCAGGTGCTCGGCCAGGTCGGCATCGACTCCGAGGCGGGCCCGACCGAGATCCTCGTGATCGCCGACGACTCCGCCGACCCGCGCCTTGTCGCCGCCGACCTGGTCAGCCAGGCCGAGCACGACGAGGCCGCCTCCGCGGTCCTGGTCACCGACAGCGCCGAGCTCGCCGCCGCCGTCGAGCGCGAGGTCGCCGCCCAGGCCGCTGCCACCCACCACGCGGAGCGCGTGGCCATCGCACTCGACGGCCCGCAGTCCGCGCTCGTGATCGTCGACGACCTCGAGCTCGCCTGCGCGTTCAGCGACGCCTACGGCCCCGAGCACCTCGAGCTGCACACGGCCGACCCCGTCGCGACGGCCGAGCGGATCCACGACGCCGGCGCGATCTTCCTCGGTCCGACCACCCCGGTGAGCCTGGGCGACTACCTCGCCGGCTCCAACCACGTGCTCCCGACGCTGGGGCAGGCGCGCTTCTCCTCCGGGCTCGGCGCCTACACCTTCCTCCGGCCGCAGCAGCTGATCTCGTACGACCGCGGTGCGCTCGAGCGCGTCGCCCCGCACATCCGCGCTCTCAGCGACGCCGAGGCGCTGCCCGCCCACGGCGACGCCGTCGACGCCCGCTTCGCCTGAGACCGAGAGGCCCTCGATGTTCTGCCCCTTCTGCCGGCACCCCGACTCCCGAGTGATCGACTCGCGCACGAGCGACGACGGCCTCTCGATCCGCCGCCGCCGGCAGTGCCCGTCGTGCGGCCGGCGCTTCTCGACGACCGAGACCGCGAGCCTCGTCGTGATCAAGCGCAGCGGAGTCGTGGAGCCGTTCAGCCGCGAGAAGATCGTCAGCGGCGTCCGGAAGGCCTGCCAGGGCCGGCCCGTCACCGACACCGATCTGGCCGTGCTCGCGCAGCGGGTGGAGGAGAGCATCCGCTCCACGGGCGCGTCGCAGATCGACGCGAACGACATCGGCCTCGCCATCCTGCCGCCGCTGCGCGAGCTCGACGAGGTCGCCTACCTCCGCTTCGCGAGCGTCTACCAGGCGTTCGACTCGCTGGACGACTTCGAGTCTGCGATCACCCTGCTCCGCGCCGAGCGCACCTCCGTGCCCCACAGCGCCGACGAGATCTGAGGCCCGGGTGTACCCGCTCCTGTTCCGCACCGTCCTGCGCCGCCTCGACCCGGAGCGGGCGCACCACCTGAGCTTCCCGGTGATCCGGGCCCTCGGAGCCCTCGCTCCGGTCCTGCGCCGGACCACCGTCCCGCGCGGAACGCCCGCGGTCGAGACGCTCGGCCTCCGCTTCGAGACCCCGTTCGGCGTCGCGGCCGGCTTCGACAAGGACGCCACCGCGGTCCTGGGCTTCGGCGCGCTCGGCTTCGGACACGTCGAGGTCGGGACCCTGACCGCTCGGGCGCAGCCGGGCAACGACCGGCCGCGCCTCTTCCGGCTGATCGCGGACCGCGCCGTCGTCAACAGGATGGGCTTCAACAATCACGGCGCCGAGGCCGCGGCGCAACGGCTGATCCGGCTGCGCAGCGCGCGCCGCCGCCCCGTGATCGGCGTGAACATCGGCAAGAGCCGGGTGGTCGAGGTGGACGACGCGATCGAGGACTACCTGATCAGCACGCGCCTGCTCGCGCCGCTCGCCGACTACCTCGTCGTGAACGTCAGCTCGCCGAACACCCCCGGGCTCCGCGGCCTGCAGGAGATCGACCGCCTCGAGCCGCTCCTCGCGGCCGTCAAGGACGCCGCCGACACGACGCCCCTGCTGGTCAAGATCGCCCCGGACCTCTCCGACGACGAGGTCGGCCGGGTCGCCGAGCTCGCCGTGCGCCTGGGTCTGGACGGGATCATCGCGACCAACACGACGCTCTCCCGGGAGGGCCTCTCGACCGATCGTGCCCTGGTCGAGGCGGCCGGCGCCGGCGGCCTCTCCGGTGCCCCGCTGGCCGCGCGCTCGCTCGAGGTGCTCCGCGTGATCCGCGGCGTCGTCCCCGCGGCCTTCTGCGTGATCTCCGTCGGAGGAGTCGAGACGGCCGAGGACGTGCGCGAGCGCCTCGACGCGGGCGCCACCCTCGTCCAGGGCTACACCGCCTTCATCTACCGCGGGCCCCTGTGGGCTCGGGACATCAACCGGGGACTGGCCCGCGCCTCCTGACCCGCCGTGCACCACGAAGGGCCCCCGGAGCCGCGCGAGGCGCGACCGCAGGGGCCCTTCGTGGTCCGCCGTCCGACTACTCGGGGAAGGCGCGGCGCTTGACCTGGGGCTTCGGCAGTCGCATGACGCGCAGCTGGAGGGCGCGCATCGCGGCGTACCAGCGGATGCCCTTCTCGACCTTGTCGGCGCCGTAGCGCTCGGCGAGCTTCCGGCGCATCCGCATGCCGAGGAGGATGCAGTCGATCACCGCGAGGAGGAAGAACACCCAGAGGATGACGAGCGTCGCGTACTGCAGCTCCGGCTGCGGGAAGAAGCTCAGCAGCAGGACGACGACCATCACCGGGATGAGGAACTCGCCGAGGCTGAAGCGCGCGTCGACCCAGTCGCGCACGAACTTGCGCTGAGGACCCTTGTCGCGCAGCGGCAGGTAGCGCTGGTCACCGGCGGCCAGGCCGATGCGGGCCTGCTCGCGTGACACGGCGGCCTTCTCGCGGGCGTCGCGGGCAGCCTGCTTGCGGTCGGTGACGACCAGCGGACGCTTGCGGGCCAGCTCCTGCTCGCGCCGGGTCGGCGTCGGCCGGCCCTTCCCGGAGCCGGGCGAGCCGGCGTCGTCGGGCGTGTCGGTTGCGATCGGGTGCTTGGCCACGGGGAACGTCCTTGGAATCGGGGGTCTCTTAAGATTACCTCCATGGCTCACGACGCTCCGACTCCGCCCGCACTCTCCTCCGACGAGGAGGCCGTCCTCGCCGCCGTCCGCGACGATCTGCCGCGCTCGCTCGCCCAGCTCGGGCAGCTCGTGCGGATCCCGTCCGTCTCGTGGGACGGCTTCGACGCCACCCGCGTGGCCGCCAGCGCCGAGGCGATCGCCGAGCTCGCGCGCGAGACGGGCGTCTTCGACGACGTCGCGATCCACAGCGCCACGATCGACGGCACCGACGTGCTCGGCCAGCCTGCCGTCCTGGCCACCCGCGCCGCCCGCAATGGAGCGCCGACCGTCCTCCTCTACGCCCACCACGACGTTCAGCCGCAGGGCGCCGAGTCGGCGTGGGAGACGCCTCCGTTCGAGCCGACCGTGCGCGGCGACCGCCTGTACGGGCGCGGTGCCGCCGACGACAAGGCGGGAGTCGTGTCCCACCTCGCCGCGGTGCGCGCACTCCGCGAGGTCGCGGGCGAGGACCACGACCTCGGGCTCGTCCTCTTCATCGAGGGGGAGGAGGAGTTCGGGTCGCGCTCGTTCCCCACCTTCCTCCGCGAGCACCACGACGCCCTCCGCGCGGATGCGATCATCGTCGCCGACAGCGACAACTGGGACGTCGACACCCCCGCGCTGACGGTGGGCCTGCGCGGCAACGTCACCTTCACCCTCACCGTCAGCACTCTCGCGCACGCCTCGCACTCGGGCATGCTCGGCGGAGCGGTCCCGGACGCGATGCTCGCGGCGGTCCGCCTGCTCGCGACGCTCTGGAACGAGGACGGCTCGGTCGCCGTCGCCGGCCTCACCGAGCACGACGGAGCGGTGCCCGAGACGACCGAGGAGGACCTCCGCCGCGACTCCGGGCTGCTCGACGGGGTCTCGCCGATCGGCACCGGCGCGATCCTCTCGCGCCTGTGGTCGAAGCCGGCCGTCACGGTCACCGGGATCGACGCGCCCAGCGTCGTCGACGCCTCCAACACCCTCGTCCCGTCCGTGCGCGTGAAGATCAGCGCCCGCATCGCCCCCGGCCAGGACGCGGAGGAGGCGTTCGCCGCCATCGAGAGCCACCTCCGGGCGAACTCCCCGTTCGGCGCCCACCTCGCGATCGAGGACGTCGACACCGGCAGTCCGTTCCTGGTCGACGCGACCGGCTGGGCCGTGGACCTGGTGAAGGGCGCGATGGCGGACGCCTGGGGACGCGAGCCTCTCGAGACCGGGATCGGCGGGAGCATCCCGTTCATCGCCGACCTCGTGCGCGAGTTCCCCGAGGCGCAGATCCTCGTCACCGGTGTCGAGGACCCCGACTCGCGCGCGCACAGCCCCAACGAGTCGCTGCACCTGGGCGTCTTCAAGCGCGCCGCGCAGACCGAGGCGCTGTTCCTGCTCCGTGCCGCCGCTCACCGCGACTGACCACCGGTCGTGGAATACCCGGGTGACCACCCGGGTTGCAGCCGTAGAATCCCGGAAGGCACGACGACCGTTCCGCCCGTCCCCTGAGGAGTGACATGTCAGACACACTGACCGACCAGACGGCGACCCCCCTCGCCACCCCGCCCAGCGCGGCCCACGGCGTCTCGATGACCCCGACCGCCGCCGCCAAGGTCAAGAGCCTGCTCGAGCAGGAGGGCCGCGACGACCTGCGCCTGCGCGTCGCGGTGCAGCCCGGCGGCTGCTCCGGCCTCATCTACCAGCTCTACTTCGACGAGCGCACCCTCGACGGCGACGCCGCGGTGGAGTTCGAGGGCGTCGGCCTCGTCGTCGACAAGATGAGCGTCCCCTACCTCGACGGCGCCTCGATCGACTTCGAGGACACCATCCAGAAGCAGGGCTTCACCATCGACAACCCCAACGCGGGCGGCAGCTGCGCCTGCGGCGACAGCTTCCACTGACGCCGCGCGGCCCCGGGCCGCAGCGCCTCCGAACGGCGTCCGACAGTCCACTCCGGTGGCCCGTCGGGCGCCGTTCGTCATGACTGCACCACTCGACCGGGACGTCAAGAGCGGGTCGTCGTGCACCGGGCCGCCGGAGCGGAAGGGTAGGCTGGAGCCGGTCTAATACAGTTTCGTGTGAACTGGTCCCCAGTCTTCCGAAAGGTCACCGGTGCGCTTCAATCGCCGAATCCGCAGATGGGTCGCTGCCCCCGTCGCAGGAGCCCTCGCCCTCGTCCTCGCGGGCTGCACGCAAGAGCAGCTCCAGGGCTGGCTCCCCACCGAACCCGGCACGACGAACCACGTCGACCGCGTCATCGGACTCTGGGTCACCTCCTGGATCGTCCTGCTCGCCGTCGGCGTCGTCACGTGGGGTCTCACCATCTGGGCGGTGGTCGTCTACCGCCGTCGCAAGGGGCAGACCGGCCTGCCGGTCCAGCTGCGCTACAACATGCCGATCGAGATCTTCTACACGATCGTGCCGCTGATCCTCGTGATCGGCTTCTTCGCCTTCACCGCGCGCGACCAGGCCGCCATCGAGCAGCCCTACGACGACCCGGACGAGACCATCCAGGTGTACGGCAAGCAGTGGGCGTGGGACTTCAACTACGTCGACGAGGACGTCTACTCCGCCGGCATCCAGGGCCAGTACCAGGAGGGCGGAGACGCCGCCGGCTCGCTCGTCGAGTCCGAGATCCCCACGCTCTACCTGCCCGTCGGACAGAAGATCAAGATCCAGCTCGACGCGCGCGACGTGATCCACTCCTTCTGGGTCGTCGACTTCCTCTACAAGAAGGACATGATCCCCGGCAAGACGAACTACATGTACGTCACGCCTCTCAAGGAGGGGACCTACGCGGGCAAGTGCGCCGAGCTCTGCGGCGAGTACCACTCCGCGATGCTCTTCAACGTCAAGGTCGTCTCGCAGGGCGAGTACGACGACTACATCCAGTCGCTGCGCGACGCGGGCCAGACCGGTCAGCTCGGCGCCGAGTACAACCGCAATTCGAACCTTCCCGGAACCGGCGCGCCGGCCCGCGAGAACGAGGAGTAAGGGAGCATGAGCACCGCCACGGCACCCCGCCCGACGCGCACCGCCGGCACTCCGCCGGTCCAGCGCAAGGCGAACGTCCTCGTCCGCTGGATGACGTCGACCGACCACAAGGTCATCGGGTACATGTACCTGATCACGTCGTTCATCTACTTCTGCATCGCCGGCGTGATGGCACTCGTCATCCGCGCCCAGCTGTTCGAGCCCGGCCTGAACGTGGTCGAGACGCGCGAGCAGTACAACCAGCTGTTCACGATGCACGGCACGATCATGCTGCTGATGTTCGCGACGCCGCTCTTCGCCGGGTTCGCCAACGTCCTGATGCCGCTGCAGATCGGCGCCCCCGACGTCGCGTTCCCCCGCCTCAACGCCTTCGCGTACTGGCTCTACAGCTTCGGCTCGCTCATCGCGGTCGCCGGATTCGTCACCCCGCAGGGTGCGGCGTCCTTCGGCTGGTTCGCGTACGCGCCACTGTCGAGCACGACGTTCTCACCAGGGCTCGGCGGCAATCTCTGGGTCTTCGGCCTCGCGCTCTCGGGCTTCGGCACGATCCTCGGCGCGGTGAACTTCATCACGACGATCATCACGATGCGCGCCCCCGGCATGACGATGTTCCGGATGCCGATCTTCACCTGGAACATCCTGGTGACGTCGATCCTCGTGCTGCTCGCGTTCCCGGTGCTCGCCGCCGCGATGTTCGCCCTCGGCGCCGACCGGGTGTTCGACGCCCACATCTACGATGCGGCCAACGGCGGTGTCCTGCTCTGGCAGCACCTGTTCTGGTTCTTCGGCCACCCCGAGGTGTACATCATCGCGCTGCCGTTCTTCGGCATCGTGTCCGAGGTCTTCCCGGTCTTCAGCCGCAAGCCGATCTTCGGCTACAAGACGCTGATCTACGCGACCATCGCGATCGCCGCCCTCTCCGTGACGGTGTGGGCGCACCACATGTACGTCACCGGATCGGTCCTGCTGCCGTTCTTCTCGCTGATGACCATGCTCATCGCGGTTCCGACCGGCGTGAAGATCTTCAACTGGGTCGGCACCATGTGGCGCGGATCGGTGACCTTCGAGACCCCGATGATCTGGGCGATCGGCTTCCTGATCACCTTCACCTTCGGTGGACTCACCGGCGTGATCCTCGCGTCGCCCCCGCTCGACTTCCACGTCTCGGACTCGTACTTCGTGGTGGCGCACTTCCACTACGTCGTGTTCGGAACCGTCGTCTTCGCGATGTTCTCGGGCTTCTACTTCTGGTGGCCCAAGTGGACCGGCAAGATGCTGAACGAGACGCTGGGCAAGTGGCACTTCTGGCTGCTGTTCATCGGCTTCCACACCACCTTCCTCATCCAGCACTGGCTGGGCGTCGTCGGCATGCCGCGCCGCTACGCCAGCTACCTGCCCGAGGACGGCTTCACCTGGATGAACCAGGTGTCGACGGTCGGAGCGATGATCCTCGCGGTGTCGCTGATCCCGTTCTTCCTGAACGTGTACATCACGGCCCGCAAGGCGCCCAAGGTGACGGTGAACGACCCGTGGGGCTTCTCCCGGTCGCTCGAGTGGGCCACCTCGTGCCCGCCGCCCCGCCACAACTTCACCTCGATCCCGCGCATCCGCAGCGAGGCCCCGGCGTTCGACCTCAACCACCCCGAGGCCGGTATCCCCGTCGGAATCGGTCCGGCGAAGGACGCTCCGGACGCCCCCACGTACGACAAGTCCGAAGGCACGGTGAAGTAGGGCCATGCGCGCCAACGTCAATCTCTTCTGGCTCCTCGCGGGCTTCTTCCTCCTCGCCGACATCACGTACATCGTGTGGTCGCTGCTCGACACGGGCCAGGTGGAGTGGGTCGGCACCGTCGGCATCGGCCTCTCGGCCGTGCTGGGCGCGTTCATCGCGTTCTACGTCGGCCGCGTCCACAAGGCGCAGGGTGCCGAGCTCCCCGAGGACCGCCTCGATGCGGACATCGATGACGGAGACCCCGAGCTGGGCTTCTTCAGCCCGTGGAGCTGGTGGCCGCTGATCCTGGGCGGTTCCGCGGCCCTCGGATTCCTCGGCCTGGCCGTGGGGTTCTGGATCACCTACATCGCCGTCGGACTCTTCCTGGTCGCCATCGCCGGCTGGGTGTACGAGTACTACCGCGGGTACTTCGCCCGCTAGGGCGCATCGCTCGGCCGAGGGCCGGGTGCACGAGGGCTTCGGCTCCGTGCACCCGGCCTTTTCGCTTATCCAGGAGGAAGGGACACGCGGTCGGGACCCGGTCGGCTCGGCCGTTCGGCTTCGTGCAGGGGCGTCGCTCGCCGATCAGTGGGGGATCGAGCCTCCCGGTGAGAGCAGGGACATCCGGGTGAGAGCCGGGAGTGAGGGCCGGGGCCGCTCAGTGAGGGATGACGAGCTGAGCGGGATCTCTCTTGGTGTCCTGCTGGCAGGACACAGAGGCGTTCCGCGCGGAGGCGCACGTTTGGGAACATCCGACTGCCCGCGACGCGGAAGCTCGCAGGGGAGCGCAGCGGGCGGCGTCGAGCAGCAGCGTCGGGCCGCGTCGTCACCCTTCCAGAGCAGCGCTGCGACGGCTCCTGCTCCGGTCACGGGTGAGCGGGCTACGCCTGTGGCGGCTCTCCGGTGCGCTTGTGGGTGTGCCGGCGGTGGTGGCCGCTACGGTCGCCGATACTGCTGCGCCTGCGGCCGTACTGGGCCTGCCGCGCCTGTTCTGGCGCCTGCGCTGCCCTACGGACTCCTGCACACCGTTCCGACCCCAGCGGAGCCCGCACCCCGGCGGAACCGCGGGCGCCCCTGCGGCTCTTAGAGTTCCTCGGTACGTCTAGCGGGTCGTGCCGGTCGGTGCGAGCACAAGGAGCCTGAGACGCCGCTGCAGCGACGGTCGTCGAGGCCCGGAGGTCGCATCCTCTGTCTCACCGGCGAGTGTCGCCGTCGCCGATCACAGAGGGCTCGGCCGTGAGCGGGGGAGGGCAGTCCTGACAGGCCTGCTGAGAATGGGTGCCCTCGAACCGATGCCGAGTGTCTCGACGTGGACGGGGACGGGGAGCTCATCGGACGACGACACTGCGACTATGCAGACAGGCTGGATCACTCGGTGATCCGAGGGAGGCGGACGTCTCCAGCTCGGCGGTCAGATGGCATCTCGTGATCCGCGGAGCGGGGGCCTCGCCGTCCGGAGGATCGCCTCACGTTCCTGCCGGCTTGTCGCCGTCGAGGCGCTGTGATCCGGTCTCACCGGCTCTCGGTCCACCGCCGACCTCCACCGCGCCGGAGGACAGGCGCCGCCCCGCTGCAGGAACGACGAAGGGCCCGGACGAATGAACGTCCGGGCCCTTCGGGGGGAGGATCAGTGCTCGCTGTGCGAGCTCTCGAGCTCCTTCTGGGTGACGGGGGTGATCCGGTCCTCGAAGAACCAGCGGGAGAGGCCGGCGCGGACGCGCTGCGGGGCGGTGATGCGGCCACGCGAGTCCGGACGGATCATCAGGGGCTCGTACTCGTCCTGACCGACGAGCTTCCAGCGCTCGTACTCGTCGAGCTGCTGGTGCACCTCGATGAACTCGCCGCCGGGGAGGCGGACGATGCGGCCAGACTCGAAGCCGTGCAGCGCGATCTCGCGGTCCTTCTTCTGTAGCGCCAGGCAGATGCGCTTGGTGATGAAGTACGCGATGAACGGACCCGCGATGAGCAGGAACTGCAGGCTGTGGATCACGCCCTCCATCGTGAGGTGGAAGTGCGTCGCGATGAGGTCGGACGACGCGGCGGCCCAGAGGACGGCGTAGAAGCTGACTCCGGCGGCGCCGATCGCGGTGCGGGTCGCGGCGTTGCGCGGGCGGTCGAGCAGGTGGTGCTCGCGCTTGTCACCGGTGATCCACGCCTCGAGGAACGGGTAGAGCATGACCACGGCGATGAACAGTCCGAGACCGACGAGCGGGATCAGGATGTTGAACGACAGGGTTCCGATGCCCGGGATGGCCCACTCGAGTCCCGGCGGGACGAGGCGCAGGGCGCCGTCGGCGAACCCGATGTACCAGTCGGGCTGGGTTCCCGCGGAGACGGGCGAGGGGTCGTACGGGCCGTAGTTCCAGATCGGGTTGATCGTGAACAGCGAGGCGATGAGGACGACGACGCCGAAGACGATGAAGAAGAATCCACCGGCCTTCGCGGCGTAGACCGGCAGCACCGGGTAGCCGACGACGTTCTGCTCGGTCTTGCCCGCACCGGGGAACTGGGTGTGCTTGTGGACGACCACGAACACGAGGTGGAGGGCGATGAACGCGAGCACCAGCGCCGGCAGCAGCAGGATGTGCAGCGTGTAGAGGCGGCCGACGATGTCGGTGCCCGGGAACTCGCCGCCGAAGAGCAGGAACGAGATCCAGGTGCCGACGATCGGGATGCCCTTGACCATGCCGTCGATGATGCGGAGGCCGTTGCCCGAGAGCAGGTCGTCGGGGAGCGAGTAGCCGGTGAAGCCCTCGGCCATCGCGAGGATGAAGAGGACGAAGCCGATGACCCAGTTGAGCTCGCGGGGCTTGCGGAACGCACCGGTGAAGAAGATGCGCAGCATGTGCAGGCCGATCGAGGCCACGAACAGCAGCGCCGCCCAGTGGTGGATCTGCCGCATCAGCAGGCCGCCGCGGATGTCGAAGGAGATGTCGAGCGAGGACGACATCGCCGCCGACATCTCGATGCCCTTGAGGGGCAGATAGCTGCCCTCGTAGTGCGTCTCGACCATCGAGGCCTGGAAGAAGAAGGTGAGGAACGTGCCCGACAGCAGGATGATGACGAAGCTGTAGAGCGCGACCTCGCCGAGGAGGAAGGACCAGTGGTCGGGGAAGATCTTGCGACCGAACTCCTTGACGACCGCGGAGATGCTCGTGCGCTCGTCGATGTAGTTCGACGCCGCTCCGACGTACCCCTTCTGGAACTTGCCGGATCCGAGGATGACGCCGTCCTCGGGCTCCGCGGGGGAGCTGGAGGGGCGTGAGGGGGTGGTGGTGGACATGTGAGTCATCGCTCCCAGAAGGACGGTCCGACGGGCTCCGTGAAGTCGCTTCTGGCGACCAGGTAACCCTCGGCGTCGACGGTGATGGGGAGCTGCGGAAGCGGACGCTTCGCCGGGCCGAAGATGACGGCGGCCTCGCGCGTGATGTCGAATTGCGACTGGTGGCACGGGCACAGCAGGTGGTGGGTCTGCTGCTCGTACAGCGCCACAGGGCAGCCGACGTGCGTGCAGATCTTGGAGTAGGCGACGATTCCGTCGTAGTTCCAGGTCTCGCGACCCTCACTGACGATGAGGTCCTCCGGCTTCAGGCGCATCAGGAGGACGGCGGCCTTGGCCTTCTCCTCCAGCTTGCCCTCGGCGTCGTTGAGACCCTCGGGGATGACGTGGAAGGCGGATCCGAGGGTGACGTCCGATGCGAGGATCGGCGCTCCCGACGGGTCCAGGGTGAGCCTCGTGCCCTCTTCCCACAGGGTGGTCTTGAGGAGGGCGACGGGGTTCTGGTCCTGCGGGCCGAGGCCCCGGAACAGGATCACGGCGGGCAGGGGGAACACGACGAGGGAGGCGATCAGGCTGTTCCGGACGAGGGAGCGGCGGCCGAAGCCGGACTCCTTGTCGGACTGGTCGAAGATCTCGAGCGCACGGGCGCGGGTGGGCTCCGCGCTGCGGACGGGGTGGCGGATGTCGATGCCCTCGTGGTCCGACATCAGCTGCTTGCCCCAGTGGACGGCGGCGATGCCGATGCCCAGGAGCGCGAGGGACATGCCCAGGCCGATGAACAGCGTGTTCAGCCGGACCGACGCGACGTCCTCGGTGATCGGGAACGCCATGTAGGCGGCGACCGCGAAGATCGAGCCCGCGAAGGAGAGGTAGAAGAGCGTGTACACCGTGCGCTCGGCACGCTTCTCGACCTTGGGGTCGAGGTCGGTCATCCGGGGGCGGTGCGGCGGGAGGCCCGGGTCCTGGACGCGGTCCCGCGTCACGACCGCGGTGCCGGCCGGAGCCGTTCCGTGCCCGGTGGCCGACGAGGTGGCGAGGTCCGTGCCACCCTCATCGTGCTCTGCCATGGTTCTCCTTTTCACGCCGTGTCGGCACCAGTCGGTGCCGTGGGTCAGTCGCGCCCGTCAGGGCGCTGCAGTCGTCTAGTTGGATCGGGCGGTGATCCACACCGTCAGGGCCACGATCGCGCCGAGGCCGAAGATCCAGAGGAACAGGCCCTCCGCGACCGGCCCGAGGGAGCCGAGCGCGAATCCGCCCGGGGACGGGTTGGCCTCGATGTACTTGAGGTACGAGATGATGTCGCGCTTGTCCTCGGGCGAGATGTTCAGGTCGTTGAAGACCGGCATGTTCTGCGGGCCGGTGACCATCGCCTCGTAGATGTGCGCCTCGGTCACGCCGCCCAGCGGGGGAGCGAACTTGCCCTCGGTGAGCGCGCCGCCGGCCCCGGCGACGTTGTGGCACATGGCGCAGTTGATGCGGAACAGCTCGGCGCCGTTCGCCGCGTCACCCTGTCCGTCGAGGACCTCGCCCTCGGGGATCGCGGGGCCGGGGGCCAGCGACGCGACGTAGGCGGCGAGCTCGCCGACCTGCTCGTCGGTGAACTGCACCGGCTTCTCGAGCGCCTGGGGGCCGTGCATCTGCATCGGCATGCGGCCGGTGCCGACCTGGAAGTCGACCGACGCCGCGCCCACTCCGATGAGGGAGGGAGCGTTGTCGGTGCCCGCGGCGTCGAGGCCGTGGCAGGTAGCGCAGTTCGCGGCGAAGAGCTTCGAGCCCTCGTCGATCGTCTGCTGGCTGGTGGACGACGTCTCCGCGGAGGCGGACGTCGCGACACCGACCGCGGCGTAGGTCCCGCCGGTGAGCCCGAGGCCGATGGCGATCAGGGCCAGGGTGGCGAGCGGGTGGCGGCGACCCTTCTTGGCTCGGCTCTTCGTCTTCGGGGAGGCCATCGAGGCGTCCTTCCTGCGGGGGTCGGGAGTGGAGTGGGGCATCGGCGGGAGGGTCACTTGAGGAAGTAGATGACGGCGAACAGGCCGACCCAGACGACGTCGACGAAGTGCCAGTAGTACGAGACGACGATGGCGCTCGTCGCCTCCTTGTGGCCGAAGTTCTTGACCGCGAAGCCGCGGCCGATGACGAGGAGGAACGCGATGAGGCCTCCGGTGACGTGCAGGGCGTGGAAGCCGGTCGTCAGGTAGAAGGCGGAGCCGTAGGCGTTGCTGGAGAGCGTGACGCCCTCGGAGACGAGGGTCGCGTACTCGAGCACCTGGCCGGAGACGAAGACCGCGCCCAGGGCGTAGGTGAGGAAGAACCACTCGACCATGCCCCACTTGAACGGGCTGAGGCCCGTCGCGCGCGGCTGCAGCCGCTCGGCGGCGAACACGCCGAACTGGCAGCTGAACGACGAGGCCACGAGGATCACCGTGTTCACGCCCGCGTAGGGGACGTTGAGGATCTGGGTCTCGGCGCCCCAGAGCTCGGGAGAGGTGCTGCGCAGGGTGAAGTAGATCGCGAAGAGGCCCGCGAAGAACATGACCTCGCTGCCCAGCCAGACGATCGTTCCGACCGCGACCGGGTTGGGTCGGTTCACTACGGGCGCGGTGGCCGTGGGGGAGAGAGAGGTGCTCGTCACACAGACCATTATGGCCGATGGCAGGGGAGGGAAGTCGCACTAGCCGGGAGGCGATCCTCGTCGCATAATCTGGGAGCCATGTCGGAAACCCTGTCCTGGCCGCACGTTCTCAGCGCACTCCTCGAGTCCTCCGATCTGAGCGTCTCCGAGGCGACGTGGGCCATGGAGCAGGTGATGGAGGGCGCGGCGACTCCGGCGCAGCTCGCCGGACTGCTGGTGGCCCTCCGGGCGAAGGGCGAGACCGTCGACGAGATCGTCGGCTTCCGCGACGCGATCCTCGACCACGCGGTGCCGCTGGACGTGGACCCGATGGCCCTGGACATCGTCGGTACCGGCGGGGACCGCTTCGGGACCGTCAACATCTCCTCCACCGCGTCGATCATCGCGGCCGCGGCCGGCACGCCCGTCGTGAAGCACGGGAACAAGGCCGCGTCCTCCTCCTCCGGCTCCTCCGACGTGCTCGCGGCACTCGGGGTCGACCTCTCCCTCTCCCCCGAGCGGGTGGCCGAGGTGTTCCGGCGGACGGGGATCGCCTTCGTCTTCGCGTCCCTCTTCCACCCCGGCTTCCGGCACGCCGGTCCGGTGCGCGCCGAGCTGGGCGTGCCGACGGTGTTCAACTTCCTCGGCCCGCTCTGCAATCCGGCGCGTCCCGAGGCGTCGGCGGTCGGAGTGGCGCACCTCGACCGGGTGCCGCTGGTCGTCGGCGTGTTCCGGACGCGCGGGGCGACGGCTCTGGTGTTCCGCGGGGACGACGGCCTCGACGAGCTCACGACCACGGGTCACAGCCACATCTGGGAGGTGTCGCGCGGCTCCGTGGTCGAGCACGACCTCGATCCGCGCGACCTGGGCCTGCCCCGCGCGCGGATCGACGAGCTGCGCGGCCGCGACGCCGCCTACAACGCGAGCGTGGTGCGCTCGGTGCTCGGGGGAGACGGCGGCCCCGTCCGCGACATCGTCCTTCTGAACGCGGCCGCGGGCCTCGCGGCGTTCGACCTGGCGCGCGACCCGGACCTGGTGCGCACGCCCGTCCTGGAGCGCCTGCGGACGTCGATGGACCGCGCGGCGGAGGCCGTCGACTCCGGGGCCGCCACGGCCAAGCTCGAGGAGTGGGTCCGCGAGACGCAGCGCGCCGTCGTCCCGCTGCCGTAGGCGCGAGCGCAGGGCGTAACGTGGGGCTGCTGTCCGCGACGGTGCGGGCGGCGATCCACCACGCGCCGGATCGCCCGCAGGTCACGGGACGCCCGAGTGGTGGCCCGATCCTGGAGGAGACCTCGATGAAGAAGCTCATCAACGACCCGAAGAACGTCGTCACGGAGTCGGTGGCCGGCTTCGGCCTGGCGCACGCCGACCTGGTCCGGGTGGTGTCGGATCCCCTGTTCGTAGTGCGGGCCGACGCGCCCCGCTCGGGCAAGGTGGGCATCGTCAGCGGAGGCGGCAGCGGGCACGAGCCGCTGCACGCGGGCTTCGTCGGATTCGGGATGCTGGACGCCGCCGTCCCCGGTCCCGTCTTCACCTCGCCCACGCCCGACCCGATCGTCGCGGCCACGCAGGCCGTCGACGGCGGTGCGGGTGTGCTGCACATCGTGAAGAACTACACGGGCGACGTCCTGAACTTCGAGACCGCGGCCGACCTCGCCGGCGCCGAGGGGATCGAGGTGCGCAGCGTGATCGTCGACGACGACGTCGCGGTGAAGGACTCGCTCTACACCGCGGGCCGCCGCGGCGTGGCCGGCACCGTGCTGGTCGAGCGGATCGCGGGCGCCGCGGCCGAGCGGGGCGACTCCCTCGACGAGGTCGCGACGATCGCCGAGACGGTGATCGCCAACGTGCGCTCGATGGGCGTCGCCCTCACGCCGTGCATCGTCCCGCACGCGGGCGAGCCGAGCTTCGAGCTGGGCGAGGACGAGATCGAGATCGGCATCGGCATCCACGGCGAGCCCGGCCGGGAGAAGATCGCGCTGGAGCCGGCCGACCGCATCGTCGACCGGATCCTCGGCCCGATCCTGGAGGACCTGCCGTTCTCCTCAGGGGACGAGGTGCTGCTCCTGGTGAACGGCATGGGCGGCACGCCGCAGATCGAGCTGTACCTCGCCTACCGCCGCGCAGCCGAGGCGCTGGCCGAGAAGGGGATCTCCGTCGCGCGCAGCCTCGTCGGCAACTACACGACGTCGCTCGAGATGCAGGGCTTCTCGCTCACCGTCCTCAAGCTCGACGACGCCCTGACCGAGCTGTGGGACTCCCCGGTGCAGACCGCGGCGCTGCGGTGGGGACGCTGAGCGCCCGCGCGCAGACCATGACCGGAACGACAGCCGCAGGAGCGGCGCACGAGGAGGAGACGACCATGCAGGACGCACAGGGAGCCGGGCTCGACGCGGCGTGGGCGACGGCGTGGATCCGCCGCGCCGCCGAGTCGATCGCGGAGCACCGGGTCGAGCTGATCACGCTCGACCGGGCGATCGGCGACGGGGACCACGGCGAGAACATGGACCGCGGCTTCCAGGCCGTGGTCTCGAAGCTGGACGCGGCGCCGGAGCAGGGGCTCCCGGCGGACGTGCTCAAGCTGGTCGCGACGACGCTCATCTCCACCGTCGGCGGCGCCTCGGGCCCGCTGTTCGGCACGGCGTTCCTGAAGGCCTCCGCCGCGGTCGCGGGCGAGGACGCGCTCGAGGGCGCGGACGTCGCAGCGCTCCTGGCCGCGGCGAGGGACGGCATCGTGCTCCGCGGCAAGGCCGAGGTGGGCGACAAGACGATGGTGGACGCGTGGACGCCGGCGGTCGACGCGGCCGCGGCCGCCGCCGAGGAGGGAGCGGCTCCAGCCGGCGTCCTCGCCGCGGCGGCGGAGGCGGCGCAGAGGGGAGCGGAGTCGACGGACCCGCTGGTCGCCCGCAAGGGACGCGCCAGCTACCTCGGCGAGCGCGCCATCGGGCACCGTGATCCCGGCAGCGTGTCGACCGTTCTCCTGCTCCGCGCAGCAGCCGAGGCGGCGGCGTGAGCGTCGGGCTGGTCCTGGTCTCGCACAGCGCGCAGCTGGCGGAGGGGCTGGTCGAGCTCGCGGAGCAGATGGCGGCCTCGGTCGCGCTGGTCGCCGCGGGCGGGACGGACGACGGCGGCATCGGCACCAGCTTCGACCGCATCACGGCGGCCCTGGCGGAAGCGGACTCCGGCGAGGGGGTCGTCGTCCTCTGCGACCTCGGCTCGGCGATCATGACGGCGGAGACCGCGGTCGAGTTCCTCGACGACGACGCGCGCGCCCGGGTCCGGATCGCCGACGCCCCGCTGGTGGAGGGGGCGGTCGCGGCCGCCGTCGCCGCGGGCACGGGCGCGTCGCTGGACGAGGTGCTCGCCGCCGCGGAGTCGGCCCGGGGCGAGGCGCTCGCTGCTCCCGCCGAGGAGGCCGCGCCCGGTGACGAGCGCGTGCAGCGCCGCGTCCGCCTCATCAACCCGAACGGCCTGCACGCCCGTCCCGCGGCCGACTTCGTCACGCTCGCCGCCACCTTCGACGCCCGGATCGACGCGAACGGCAAGGACGCCACGAGCCTGCTCGGCGTGATGTCGCTGGGGCTCGACCGCGGGGACGAGGTCGTCCTCTCGGCGTCGGGGCCGCAGGCCCAGGAGGCGGTCGGCCGGCTCGGCGATCTGGTCGAGTCGGGCTTCGGCGAGGTGTAGCGCGCCGTCGACCGGTCCAGGGACCGCGGAGGCGCCTCCTCCTACGCTGAGCGCATGGCCCTCCGCGGAACCCGACCCCCGTCCGTCCTGCTCCGCCGACTCGTCACCGTCCCGCGCGTCGTGCGCCGGGCGGACGCTCGTGCGGCCCGGCGGCTGAACGCCCGTCGCCCGTCGACCGTCGTCGACGGGGCGCTCGTGGGGCTCTCCCGGGCCGCGGACCACGGAGTCCTCTGGGCCGGCGTCGGCGTTCTGCTGCTCCTGGCGGGCCGTCCCCGCGAGGCTCTGCGGGGGACCGCCTCGCTCGCCGCGGCCAGCGCGCTCGCGAACCTGGTCGGCAAGCGCGTGTTCGGCGGCGACCGGCCGCTCCTCGTCGACGTCCCGGTCGGTCGGCGCCTGGCGACGGTGCCGACGTCGGCGTCCTTCCCCTCGGGGCACGCGGCGAGCGCCGCCGCCTTCGCCGCCGGGGTCGCGCTCGAGTCGCCCCGAGTGGGGGCGGCGGTCGCCCCGCTCGCCGCCGCCGTGGTCTTCTCCCGCCTGCACGTCGGCGTCCACTGGCTCTCGGACGTCCTCGGCGGCGCGGCGCTCGGCGCGGCGGTCGCGGTCGTCGGCCGAGCCGTCCTGCCGGCCGAGCCGCGCCACGTGCCCGTCTCGGAGCGCGCGACCCGGCCCCCCGTCGACCGCAGCCCGCTGGGGGACGGCGCCGCCCTCCTCGTGGTCCTCAACCCCGGCGCGGGCCGGGACTCGCACCGCCCCGATCCCGAGCCGCTGGTCCGAGCCCGGTTTCCGAAGGCGCGCGTGCACCGGCTGACCGAGGGGGAGGACCTCGCCGACGTGGTGCGCGAGGCGCGCTCGGGGGACTCTCCGCCCCGGGTGCTCGGGATCTACGGCGGGGACGGGACCATGTCGGTCGGTGCCGCTCTCGCCCGCGCCGAGGGGATGACGCTGCTCGTGCTGCCGGGCGGGACCATGAACCACTTCGCGAAGGCGCTGGGGCTGCTCACCGTCCAGGACGCGCTCGACGCGGCGACGATCGGCGAGCGCCGCGACGTCGACGTGGCCGAGGTCGTCGCGGACGGGGGAGACCCGGTCACGGTGCTCAACACGGTCTCGATCGGCGTCTACCCGGAGTTCGTCGCGGCCCGCGAGAAGCGCGAGAAGCGGATCGGGAAGCCGCTCGCCGCCGTGATCGCGGCCCTCTCGGTCGTGCGGCGCACCGATCCGTTCGAGCTCCGGCGCGACGGGCGCACGCAGCTCGTCTGGTCGTACTTCGTCGGGGTGAACCAGGAGCACCCGCGCACGGCCGCCCCGCTCGCCCGGCGTCGGCTCGACGACGGCCACCTCGACGTGCGCATCCTGCACTCAGGACGGACTCCTCGCACCCGGGGAGCGTTCTCGCTCCTGCTCGGCCGTACGGCGACCCCGGTGGTCGGCCGTGTGCCCGGCTGGCGGGCACCGGTGGTGGAGTCGTTCTCGACGCCGGAGATCACCGTCGGCGCGCGCCGGCCCGCGGGGGACGACCCCGAGTGGGCGCACGACGGCGAGACCGAGCGCTTCGACGGCTCCCGCGACGGATTCGACGAGGCCGTGGTGCGGATCGTGCCGCTGGGCCTGCGGGTCTACGCGACCGCCGACTAGGGAGCGGTGCCGGCCCGGTCCCCGCCGTCCGGATCCGCCAGCAGCGCGGCCAGCGCGTCGAGGGCGGCGACCTGCCCGGCCACCACCAGCGAGCGGGCCTCGCCGAGCGGGTGCCACCGGGCGTCCTCCAGCTCGGGGAAGCTGCGCAGCACGCCGGAGCCCCGCGGCCACTCCAGCTCGAAGGTGTTGCTCGCGACGAAGGCGGTGTCCGCGAGTCCGCGCCCGGCGAAGACGGTGACGGTCTTGGCCGCGCTCTGCCGGAACGCACCGAGGAGGGTCAGCTCCCCGTCGGGCGGAGGAGCGCCGGTCTCCTCCTCGAATTCTCGGCGCGCGGCGTCCAGCGACGTCTCGTCGCCCGTGTGCACGCCCTTCGGGATCGTCCACGCGCGGGGGCGCCGGGTCCAGAAGGGGCCGCCCATCCGCCCGAGGAACACCTCGGTGCCGGAGGGGCCCTCGCGGTGCAGCAGGATCCCCGCGCTCGTCACCGCGGCCATCGCGTCTCTCCGGTCATCCCGCCATCCTGCCCCGCGCCCGTGGAAGGATCGGCAGGACCCGCCCGCGACCGCACGGAGTGAACCATGCACGACCACGAGATCCTCCGACAGCTGCGCGACGCGCTCGGAGACGCGGTCCTGACCGAGGGCCCCGGGTTCGAGGCCGTGCACACCGACAAGTCGGGCTTCTCCGCACCGGGTCGCGCGCTCGCGCTCGTCGCTGCCCGCTCGGTCGAGGACGTGCAGGCGGCGCTGCGCATAGCGACGGAGCACCGGCTCCCGGTCGTGCCGCGCGGAGCGGGAACGGGCCTCGCTGCCGGGGGAGTGGCGAGCGGGGGAGCGCTCGTCCTCTCGACCGCCGCCATGGACCGCATCCTCGAGGTGTCGCTCGAGGACGAGCTGGCGGTGGTCGAGCCCGGGGTCATCAATCAGGCGCTGTCGGACGCCGTCGCTCCGCACGGCCTCGTCTTCTCGCCCGACCCCGCGAGCCGCGCGATCTCGAGCATCGGCGGCAACATCGCGACGAACGCCGGGGGGCTGCTGTGCGCCAAGTACGGCGTGACCCGCGAGGCGGTGCTCGGGTTGACGGTCGTCCTCCCCGACGGACGCCTGCTCCGCACCGGCCGCCGCAGCGTGAAGGGAGTCACCGGGTACGACCTCACCGCGCTCCTGACCGGCTCCGAGGGGACGCTGGGCGTCATCGTGGAGGCCACCGTGAAGCTCCGCCCGATCCCGACCGGGCGCGTGGTCACGGTCGGCGCGTACTTCCCGAGCGTCGTCGCCGCGGCCGCCGCCTCCGCCGCGATCACCGCCGCGCGGCTCCGTCCCGCGGTGATGGAGCTGATGGACGAGGCGGCGCTCGCCGCGATCTCGCGCTACACCGGAGCGATGCTGGACCGCGGTGCCGCCTACCTCCTCGTCCAGACGGACGGCGGAGGAGCGGCGGAGGAGTCGCAGCGCGTCCTCGAGATCGTGACCGCCTCCGGGGGCGCCGCCGAGGCGACCGAGGACCCGGCCGAGGGTGAGGCTCTGCTGGCCGTCCGCCGGGCCTTCCACCCGGCGCTCGAGGCGGAGGGCCGCGTGCTGATCGAGGACGTCTGCGTGCCCCGCTCCGCGCTGCCGGCGATGTTCGCGGCGATCCGCGGCATCGAGGAGCGGACGGGGCTCAGCATCCCCACCGTCGCCCACGCGGGGGACGGGAATCTCCACCCGAACTTCGTGCTGCCCGCGGGGGACGGACCCGTGGGGGAGGACGTCTGGGACGCCGCCGCGGAGCTCTTCCGCACGGCCCTGGCCCTCGGCGGCACGCTCACGGGCGAGCACGGCGTGGGACTGCTCAAGCAGCGCTGGCTGGCGGAGGAGCTGGGCGAGGACTCGCTGGCGCTCCAGCGCGGGATCAAGGCCGTGTTCGACCCGCTGGGGATCATGAACCCGGGGAAGGTCTTCTGAGGAGGGCGCCCCGGGCTACAGCAGCTCGGCCGTGATCATCGAGGCGGTGAGCACGATCGTCGCCGCGGACATGAGCCAGTAGAGGACCGTCTCGCGCCAGGACCCGGAGGAGCCCAGGACGGGCAGCGCGGCGTAGCCTCCGGTGGTCCAGACGTGGCGCAGCGGTGTCCGGCGCAGGCGCCGCGGCAGGCGCACGCGCAGCGGCCACAGCCAGTTGATCCCGCCGGTCGTGAGGGCGTCGCCGGCCACGTGCACGAGGTAGCCCAGCGTCGCGGCGACCCGGAGCCACGCCCAGGTGCCGTCGGCGAGCACGACGAGCAGGACCGTGACGACCGTCGCCCCGGCCCAGGCGATGCGCCAGGAGGGGGCGGCCCGGACGGCCTTCGCGGCGAACGCGAGGGCGGGCAGCGTGAGCACGGCGGCCACGGCGACGGGGCCGACGACCGGCACCGGGAAGCGCAGCGCCGTGAGCACCGGCACCAGGTACCAGACGACGGCGACCGCGAGCAGCGAGTGCATCCCGTGCCGGTGCCCTCCGCTGATCCGGCCCGCGGTCGCCGTGAGCAGGGAGGCGCCCGGCGCCGAGCGGGAGACGGTCGCGCTCGCGTGGTCCGCGTCGGGCACCAGGGCCCAGCCGGCGGCGACTCCGAGGCCGACCAGTCGGAGGTCGAGCGGGAGACCCGCGAGGCCGAGGGGCCCGGCGACGGCGGGCACGGAGGCGGCGACGGCCCAGGCGAGCGCACCGGAGACGGCGTGCGAGCGGCCCATCATCGCGGGTCGGCTCCTTCGACTGGGCGCTGCGAGGCCGAGGACGACCGCGGCGGCACGAGAGAACCCCCGGCCGAGTGCGTGAGCACGGACCGGGGGTGAGGGTGGGCGATACCGGACTCGAACCGATGACCTCTTCCGTGTGAAGGAAGCGCGCTACCAACTGCGCCAATCGCCCAGGGGGACGTGCTGGACGACCCGAGAGACGATCGTAGCGGATCCGCGGGGCCCGGATGCACCGCCGACGCCCGCCACGCCCGGGTGAACGGACGGCGACGAGCCGGTTTCGCGCGGAAAGACGCGGATCGGACTCCGAGCGGCGGGATCGGCGTTCGCTCGATTTGGATTCCGGCGCCGCTGTCGTATACATTCTTCTAGGTCGAGCCGGGCAGCGAAAGCGCCGGACAGACAGCAAGACAGCACGACACGCAAAACGGCAACACCAGTACGACCTACATGCGGATGTGGCGCAGCGGTAGCGCATCACCTTGCCAAGGTGAGGGTCGCGAGTTCGAATCTCGTCATCCGCTCGAACACCGGTCCTCGGACCGGCGTCATCGGGACGGCACCCTCGGGTGCCTCCCACCTGGTCGGCCCTCGGGCCGCCGACACCGAATCCCGTACACGGTGGATTGGCCGAGAGGCGAGGCAGCGGCCTGCAAAGCCGTATACACGGGTTCGAATCCCGTATCCACCTCGATCGTTCACCGAACGAGGCGCTCCGCACGGAGCAACGGGCGATTGGCGCAGCGGTAGCGCGCTTCCCTGACACGGAAGAGGTCACTGGTTCGATCCCAGTATCGCCCACCACGAGAACCCCCGGCCCCTGGCCGGGGGTTCTGTCGTTCCCGGCTCCGGCGCTACCCTCGCAGGATGCCCGCCCCGATCCCCGTCGACGACCAGGGCACCCTCCTGCGGCTCGTCTCGCGGGACGACGGACCGGCCCTCGCCGCCGCGTACCGGCGCAACCGCCGGCACCTCGCGCCCTGGGAGCCGACGCGCTCGACCCGCTTCTTCGAGGCGGGGGGCCAGACCGACGCCGTCGCGGACGCGCTCGCCGCGCACCGGGCCGGCAGCGTCCTCCCGCTCGTCCTCGACGCGGGCGGCGTGATCGTCGGTCGGCTGACTCTCGCGAACATCGTCCGCGGCGCCTTCGACAGCGGCGATCTCGGCTACTGGCTCGACAGCGGTCTGCAGGGCCGCGGCGTGATGACCCGCGCGGTCGGAGCCGTCCTGCGCACCGCGCGTGAGGATCTGGGGCTGCACCGCGTGCAGGCCGGGACGCTCCTCCACAACGTCGGATCGCAGACCGTGCTGCAGCGCAACGGCTTCGAGCGGATCGGCGTCGCGCGGCGCTACCTGCGGATCGCCGGGGAGTGGCAGGACCACGTCCTCTTCCAGGCGCTGCTCGAGGGCGGCCCGCTCCAGCCTCCGCCGACTCCGCTCGTCTAGGGTGAGCGGCGCCGGCCTTCTCCCGGCGCTCCGAGCGGGAGGGACGCGCCCATGACCACGCGGCACATCGGCGGACGAGAGTTCGACTTCGAGCGGCAGGTGGCCGTGATGGCGGTCGTGAACCGCACACCCGACTCCTTCTACGACAAGGGCTCCACCTTCGCCCTGGACAGCGCCATCGCGGCCGCCGTGCGCGCCGCGGAGCTCGGCGCCGACTGGGTCGACATCGGCGGAGTGCCGTTCGGCCGCGGCCCCGCTGTCACGCTCCAGGAGGAGCTCGACCGGGTCGTCCCCGTCGTGGCGGGCATCGCGGAGCGGAGCGACGTGGTCGTCTCGGTGGACACGACGAGCGCCGAGGTCGCGCGCGCGAGCATCGCCGCGGGCGCCTCCGTCATCAACGACACGAGCGGGCTGCACGACCCCCGGATGCTCGAGGTCGTCGCCTCCTCCTCCGCCCAGCTCGTCATCACCCACAGCGTGGGCGCCCCCCGCAGCGAGCCGGAGAGACCCGAGTACGACGACGTCGTGGCGACCGTGGTCGACCATCTGCGGAGCCGCGTCGATCGCGCGCTCTCGGGTGGAGTGCCTGCCGGGAGGATCATCGTCGATCCGGGTCACGACCTGAACAAGAACACCCTGCACACGCTCGAGCTCACCCGCCGGCTGGGCGAGGTGGCAGCGCTCGGCTTCCCGGTGCTCGCCGCGGTGTCCAACAAGGACTTCATCGGCGAGGCGCTGGACCGGCCGCAGGGGGAGCGCCTCGAGGGCTCCCTCGCCGCCGCGGTGATCTGCATCCTGAACGGTGCGCGGATCGTGCGCATGCACGACGTGCGCCAGGCGGTGGACGCCGTGCGGATGACGGAGGCGGTGCTGGGCTGGCGGGCGCCCGCCTTCCTCCGCCACAACGTGGAGCCGGCGGCGTGAGCGCCCGCATCGACGGCCTGTCGCCGGCCGGGCAGGACCTGTCCGACGAGGCTCTGCTGGCCCTCTACGCGGACGGGGCGGGCGAGGAGTGGCTCCGGGTCAACTTCGTCGCGAGCGTCGACGGAGCGGTCACCCGTGACGGCGTCTCGGGCGATCTCGGGGGCGCGGCGGACCTGCGCGTGTTCGACCTGCTCCGCCGGCTCGCCGACGTCGTGCTCGTCGCGGCCGGCACGGTGCGGACCGAGGGCTACGGCCCGATGGTGCTGAGCGACGAGTCCGTGCGGGCCCGGCTCGGCACCGGGCTCGCCCCGCAGCCCGTCTTCGCGATCGTCTCGGGGTCGCTCGACCTCGATCCCGCTTCGCGGATCTTCACCGAGGCGCCGGTGCGTCCGATCGTCGTGACCACCGGTTCCTCGTCGGCCCGCCGCCGCGCTGAGCTCGCCGAGGTCGCCGACGTGCTCGTCTGCGGCGACGCACGGCTCGACGCGACGCGGATGCGGGCGCAGCTCGCAGAGCGGGGGCTCGGCAGGATCCACTGCGAGGGTGGTCCGTCGCTGCTCGGGACCCTCCTCGCCGCGGACGCCGTCGACGAGCTCTGCCTGACCGTCGCTCCGACGCTCGAGGCGGGGGACTCCGGGAGGCTCGCCCGCGGCGACGTCCCCGGACCTCGCCCGCAGCACCTGGCGCACGTGCTCAGCGCCGGCGACACGCTGCTCCTGCGCTACCTCCGCCGGCGCTGACCCGCCCTACTCGCGGCGCCGCTCGTTCTCGTCGCGCTTGGCCTCGGAGGCCGGACGGGCGGCGATCACGGGGTGGGCGCCGGTGAAGCCGTCCCGGGCGGACGCGATCGCCAGGATGCGCGGCTTCGCAACGTGCCAGCCCACGATCAGGGCGGGCACGCCGACCACCGCGACGATCCCCACGGTCCAGGTGCCGGTCGGGAAGTCGACGGCGATGAGGACCACCACGATCACCAGGAACGCCAGGGTGAGCCACGAGGTCACCGGGGCGCCGGGCATCCGGAAGGACGGGCGCTCCAGGCGCCCGTGGGCCGCCCAGCGCTGCAGCTGCATCTGGCAGAGGACGATCATGCCCCAGCCCGTGACGATGCCCAGCGCCGAGACGTTGAGGACGATCTCGAAGGCCTCGGACGGCACGAAGAGGTTCAGCACGATACCGATCAGGGTGATGCTCGCCGTGAGCAGGATGCCTCCGTAGGGGACGCCCTGCTTGTTCATCCGGCCGGTGAAGGCGGGGGCGGAGCCGTTGAGCGCCATGGAGCGGAGGATGCGGCCGGTCGAGTAGAGCCCGGCGTTGATGCTGGAGAGCGCGGCCGTCAGCACGACGAAGTTCATGATCGATCCGGCGATCTCGCCCGAGGAGCCGTCGCCCAGTGAGCTGAAGAACGTGACGAACGGGCTCTCGCCCTTCGAGTAGGCCGTGTAGGGCAGCAGCAGCGTCAGCAGCAGCACGGAGCCGACGTAGAAGACGGCGATGCGCAGGATGACCGAGTTGATCGCGCGCGGGATGACCTTCGCCGGCTCCGCGGTCTCGCCCGCCGCCGTGCCGACCAGCTCGACTCCGGAGTAGGCGAACACCACGCCCTGGACGACCAGGACGCTGGCGATCAGGCCGCCGGGCAGGATGCCGCCGTTGTCGTTCCAGAGGCTGATCCCGGGGTCCACGGCGACGCCGCCGGACTGCAGCGGCCAGCCCGCGGCGAGCACGACGACGCCGATCACCAGGAAGACCACCAGCGCCGTGACCTTGATCAGCGCGAACCAGAACTCCAGCTCCCCGAAGACCTTGACCGAGACGAGGTTCAGCGAGAGCACGACGACCAGGGCGATGAGTGCGAGGAGCCACTGGGGCACGGAGGAGAAGAGCGACCAGTACTTCACGTACAGGGCCACCGCGGTGACGTCGGCGATCGCGGTCATCGCCCAGTTCAGGAAGTACATCCATCCGGCGACGAAGGCGGCCTTCTCGCCCAGGAACTCGCGGGCGTAGGAGATGAAGGAGCCCGAGCTCGGCCGGTGCAGGACCAGCTCGCCGAGCGCGCGGAGGATCAGGTAGGCGAAGACGCCGCAGACCGCGTACACGACGACGAGCGAGGGACCGGCGGTGGCGAGTCGCCCGCCCGCGCCGAGGAAGAGGCCGGTGCCGATCGCGCCGCCGATGGCGATCATCTGCAGCTGCCGGGGCTTGAGCCCGGGACGGTAGCCCTCCTGCTCCCTCGAGAAGTCGGGCTGCGCGGGCCCGCGGTCGTCGTCGCTCTGCGTCACGGGGGCTCCCTCGTCACCGGATCGCGCCGGGCGGCTGCTCCGGCACGCCCGTCAGGGTAAAGGCGCTCTGCTCGGAGGAGGCGGGTGGCGCGGTCCGCGGCATGCGGATCCTCTCAGGATCGGGGCGCCTACCCTGGGGGCATGAGCGGTCCGGACCTCGCACGGCAGTTCTCGCTCGACGGCGTCCGGATCCCGTCGCCGGCGAGGCGCCTGAACGGCGGCACCGATCCGGCGCTCGTCTGGCGCAACGAGCTCGACGGGCTGACCTTCCGCGTGGACGCCGGGTACCTGAAGTGGAATCCCCGGTCCACGGGCGTCGACCTCCGTCGCGAGATCGCGCGTCTGCGCTGGCTGGAGGGGCGGATCGTCGCGCCCCGGATCCTGGAGGCGGGCGAGGACGAGGAGGGGCAGTGGCTCCTCACCGCACCGCTGCCCGGGCGGAGCGCCGTCGACCCGGAGTGGACAGCCCGGCCGGAGGAGGCCGTCCGCGCGATCGCGGCCGGCCTGCGGGCGGTCCACGCGCTCCCCGTCGACGCGGTGCCCGAAGAGCTGCGCGGCGACTCCTGGTTCGCGCGCCGGCCGTCGGCGCTCGGCGCGGCTCCGGAGCTCGTGGACCCCGTCGTGGTGCACGGCGACGCGTGCGCTCCGAACACGCTCGTCGACGACGACGGACGCTGGAGCGGCACGGTCGACGTCGGCGACCTGGGCGTGGGTGACCGCTGGGCGGATCTGGCGGTCGCCGCGGTCAGCCTCGGCTGGAACTACGGCTCCGGCCACACCCCGCTGCTCCTCGCGGAGTACGGAGCGGATCCGGACGACGAGCGCGCGGCCTACTACCGCGCGCTCTGGTCGTCCGAGTCCTGAGTCACTTCTTCTTCGCGGCCTCGTCGTCCTGGGCCGCGCCCTTGTCGCTGCGGTTCTCGCTCGCCAGGCGCAGCCAGCGTCCGTCGCGGACGTCCTTCTCGTGCACGGCCGCCTTCTTGTCGCTCGCGGCGGTGTCGCGCGGGGGGAGCTGGATGGTCTCCTCCGCCTCGATGCCCGCCTGCAGCTCGCGTCCGCGCTCGAGCTCGGCGTCGAACTCCGCGCCGAAGAGCAGGGCGATGTTGGTGATCCAGATCCAGAGGAGGAAGACGATCACGGCGCCGAGCGAGCCGTAGGTCTTGTTGTAGTTGGAGAAGTTGGCCACGTAGAACGCGAAGCCGGTCGAGGCGATCAGCCAGATCGCCAGGGCGACGATCGATCCGATGCTGATCCAGCGGAACTTCGGCTGGCGGATGTTGGGCGCCCAGTAGTACAGGATCGCGACGATCACGATCGCGATGACCACGAGCACCGGCCATTTCGCGATGTTCCACACGGTGAGGGCGGCGGGCCCGAGGCCCACGACGTCGCCGACGGCGGTCGCGACCGGTCCGCTGAGCACCAGGATGAGCGCCGCGATCACGATCAGGACGACCGTCACCACGGTCACGCCGAGCATCGTCGGGCGGAGCTTCCAGAAGGGGCGCCCCTCGTCGATCTGGTAGACGCGGTTCATCGCGCGGCCGAAGGCGCCGACGTAGCCGGAGGCGGACCAGATCGCTCCGACGACACCGGTCACGAAGGCGAGACCCGCGGCGGAGGAGCTGGTCAGCGCCTGGATCGGGTCGCGCAGCAGGTCGACGACCTCGCTCGACGCGAGGTTCCCGATCAGGTCGAGCACCAGATCGGTGGTGGCCTGCGCCTGGCCGAAGAGCCCCAGCACCGACACGATCGCGAGCAGGGCGGGGAAGAGCGCGAGCACGGCGTAGTAGGTGAGCGCGGCGGCGAGGTCGGTGCACTGGTCCGCGCCGAACTCGCGAGCCGTCTTCTTGAGGACGTAGAACCAGGAGCGCCTGGTGATGTCGGTGACGTCGTCGGGCTTCCGGGAATCGTCGGGATCGGGCGCTGTCTTCTCGCGGGTCGTGCTCTGCTCGGCCATGCGGACACGCTACGGGGCCGACAGTCGTCGGACGGCCCCCTTGACGGCGCGGCCGGTCGTGTCGCGGGTCAGGCCCGGCGCTGGCGCGCAGCGGCGAGGGTGCCGAAGAGGAGGAAGGAGCAGGTCGCGGCGAGGACGGTCAGCAGGGGAGCCTCCCAGCCGCCGCTCGCGTCGTGCGCGAAGCCGATGACGGTCGGGGCGGTGGCGGCCACGGCGTAGCCGATCCCCTGCACCGTGGCCGAGAGCCGCGACGCGTGGGCGTCGGAGCGGGAGAGCCGCACGACGAGCACGAAGACCACCGTGAATCCTCCGCCCTGGGCCGCGCCGCCCAGCACGCACCAGAGCGCCCAGAGCTGCGGCGCGAGCAGCAGCCCCGCCGGCACCGTGCACCAGAGGAGGCCGACGAGCACGATGCCCCCCAGCGGTCCGAGCCTCCGGACCAGGAGCGGGACGCCGAGGGCGCCGGCGACCGCGGCGAGCTGGAACACCGAGGCGCTCGCGCCCGCGGTCGCGATCGAGAAGCCGTTGCGGTCGACGAGCAGCGAGGGGAGCCACGCCGTCACTCCGTAGTACGAGAACGCCTGGCTCGAGAAGCAGAGCGCGAGCGCCAGCACGGTCGCGCTGCGGAAGATCCGCGGAGCCGGTGCGGCCGGTGCGCGGTCGGCGCGGGCCGGGCGGGGAGTCGGACGCAGGGCCGCCCGAGGCCCCACGGCCACGAGCCAGCCGGCCAGAGCGAGGGCGTTGAGGGCGAGCCAGACGAGCAGGGCGCCGCGCCAGCCGAGCGCCAGAGCGAGCGGAGCGGTGCCGAGCGAGGTGATCGTCGAGCCGACGTTGAGGGCCGCGGTGTAGACGCCCGTCGTGAGGTCGACGCGCTCGGGAGCGACGTCCCGCCGGATCACGACGGGGAGGACGACGTTGCCGATCGTGATGGAGACGCCGATCAGGATGGTGCCCGCCACGGCCGGTCCCACGTCGCCGATCGATCGGACGATCGTGCCGAGCGCGACGCCGATCACCGTGACGGTCACGGCGGCGTCGGGTCCCGCGCGGCGGATCACCAGGAGGGCGAGCGGAGTCGCCAGGGCGAAGCAGAGCACGGGGATGCTGGTGAGGATCCCCGCCTGGCCCGCGGACAGCGCGAGGTCCTCGCGCACCGCGTCGATGATGGGCGCGACGGCGACGATCGGACCGCGCAGAACCAGCGCGACCAGGGCGACCGCCACGACGAGGAGCCAGGGAGCGCTCCGGCGCGCGGTCATCGGGGCGTCGAGGGCCGCGGCACCCCGGTCAGCCGGCCAGGCCGGGGACCCCGGCCGAGAGGTTGCCGACGATGGTGAAGACGCCCGACACCAGACCGAGGATCCCGGTGACGAGTCCGGCCGTCGCGAGCCCGCGACCGCCTCCGACGAGCGGTGCGGCCGCCCGGCCCTTCGCCGAGAAGACGATGGCGAGGATCGAGGGGATCAGCAGCGGATTGATCAGCAGGCTCAGGACGCCGAGCACGAGGCTCGCGATCGCCATGGGGTTGCGGCCCGCCGCGGAGGACGGGGCGGACGGATAGGCGTACAGCTCCTGCTCCGGAGCGCCCGGGGGCGTGCCGTAGGCGGGAGCGGGCGCCGAGGAGGACGGACGGGACCGGTCCGTCCACGCCGCGCCGTCCCAGTAGAGCTCCGAGCCGAGGTCGGCCGGGTGCGGGTACCACCCGGGCGCGGGCAGCGGAGCGGAGTCGTCGGGCATGGGGCGAGTCTAGAGCGGCGCCGATCAGCTCTTCGGCTGCTCGATGCCGAGCGCGTTCCCGTCGGGATCGAGGATCCAGGCCGCCCAGACGCTGCCGCGGTCGGCCACGCCGTTCTCGGTGCGCAGCTCGTCGCTGTCGTAGTCCTCCGGAGCCACGCCCCGAGCCGCCAGCGCGTCCAGCTCGGCGCGCAGGTCGGCCACCCGCCAGGCGGCCTTGGTCTGCTCGTCCTTCGAGCCCGTGGTGCTGGCGGTGACGGTGAGCCGCGTGCCGCCGCAGGAGTAGGCGATCGCCGACTCGCTCTCCTCGAGGACCTCCAGTCCCAGGGAGCCGGCGTAGAAGGCGCGGGAGGCGGCGAGGTCGCGGGAGAGCAGAACGGGGCCGATGGGGGAGTCTGAGAGCACGGTGAGTCCTTTCGTCGGTGGGCCTCCAGTCGACGCCCGCTGCGGCCCGGCGCGGAAGGGGTTGCCACCGGGCCGGCCGGAGGGGGCGGGCGCGGCAGAATGGCCTCGGCCGTGCCCGTCGCGCGGCCGGGAGGAGCCCTCATGAGCTGGACCATCGACGAGGTGGCGTGGACCCACCCGGACGCCGAGCGTCTGCGCGACGCGCAGCGGTGCGAGCTCGACGAGCGCTACGGCAACGACGACCACGAGCCCGGCACGCCGCCCTCGGCCGACGACGTGCCCGTCTTCCTCGTCGCCCGCGACGCGAGCGGCACGGCGGTGGCCTGCGGCGGACTGCGGCCTCTCGACGACGACGTCCTCGGACCGGGGGCGATCGAGGTGAAGCGGATGTTCGCCGACCGCGCCGCCCGCGGCACCGGAGCGGCCACGGCCGTCCTGCGCGCGCTCGAGGCGCGGGCGGCCGCTCTGGGCACGACGCGCCTGGTGCTGGAGACCGGGACGCTCCAGCCCGACGCGATGCGGTTCTACCTCCGGGAGGGCTACCACGCCATCCCGCCGTTCGGCGCCTACATCGGGTCCGATCACTCGGTCTGCTACGCCCGCGATCTCGCTCCCGGCGCCTGAGCGTCAGCGGCGCAGAGTCTCCACCGGGTACTCGCCGAAGCGGCGGTGGTACGCCCCCGAGAAGCGGCCCTGGTTGAGGAAGCCCCAGCGCGCGGAGACGGCGCGCACGGTCTCCTCGCCCGGAGCGCCCTCGCGCAGCTCGACGCGCGCCCGGTCGAGACGCACGCCGCGCAGGTAGCCGAGCGGAGTGTCGCCGAAGTGCCTCCGGAACGCGGCCTGCAGCGCCCGCGGAGTGAGCCCCGCCGCTGTCGCGATGTCGGACACGGTGACGGGCGACGCGGCGAACGCGTGCAGGAACTCGGCGGCACGCAGCAGGTGCTCGAGCCCCGGCCGCAGCACCTGCGCCGGAACGACGACCGGCCGGTGCGCGAAGGTCGCGAGCAGGTGCAGAGCGACGCCGCGCTCGGCCGCCATGAGCTGCAGCGCTGTCGCCTCGCGGCCCGACCGGAGGACGCCCGCGAAGTCGTCGACCGCCCGCCACCAGCCCGGGAGTGCCGACGCGGAGGCGATCGAGCGGTGGTCGAAGACGAGCGGCAGCGGCACGCCGTCGCCGGCCTCGGACGCGACCTGCTCGAGGAGGCCGGCGGCCACGTGCACGAGCCGCTGCTGGAAGTCGCGGCTGACGAACTCGAACGGACGCGCGCTGGGGAACACGACCGGCCGCCCCGGCAGATGGACGATCCGATCGCCCTCCGGGTCCACCACGCTCGTGCCGGAGAGGAACCACGAGACGACGTACTCGCCCGCCGGACGCAGCCCCCCGGACACGGAGCCCCGGAACACAGACGTCCGCAGGCTCACGCCCTCGCTCCCGGAGACGTCGTAGCGGAAGGAGAAGGGCCGCTCGACCGGTTCCGTCCGGAATCCCGACCCGCCGTAGCCGTCCGAGTAGAAGCGCCGCGCCTCCTCCAGGTCGGCCCCGGAGCGCGTGAAGCGCTGCAGCGCAGGACCGGCACCCATCGGACCAGGATGCCACCTGGACGGATTGCGCACCGGTCGCCCCCGCGCCCCTCTCCGGGGCACGTCCTGTCGGCAGGGTGACGGGGTCGGACGACACGGACGGAGACACATGGAGATCAGCGCACGCAGACTCGCGGCACGCGACGCGGTGGCCGTCGTCGCCGTGCTCGCCGCGCTCGAGGGGGCGCTCGCCGTGGACTCCCTGCCGCCCGGCCTGGAGGAGGTCCTCCTGCACCAGCTCGAGCGCAGCTCGCTCGTGCTCCCCGGCGCCGACCGGGACGAGCTCGCCTCCGCTCTGCGCGCGCTCGACGCCCGCGTGCGCGACGCGCTCGGGTAGAGGCCGCCGCCGACTACAGTCGAGGGGTCAACCGAGCCCGAGGAGTGCCCGCACGTGTCGAACGAACCGTCGAATCCCGCAGAGAACGAGTCCCACTCGGTCGTCACCGAGGCGGGCACGGGATTCACGCACTTCACCGACCGGGCCGTGGTCGCGATCCGCGTCAACGGGGAGCTCAAGGACCTCGCCGCCGACGTCGTGCCGGGCGACCGCATCGAGCCGGTGCTCATCTCCTCGCCGGACGGGCTGAACATCCTCCGCCACTCCGCGGCCCACGTGCTTGCACAGGCGGTGCAGCAGATCAACCCGGAGGCGAAGCTGGGCATCGGCCCGCCCGTCACCGACGGCTTCTACTACGACTTCGACGTCGAGGAGCCCTTCACGCCCGAGGCGATGAAGGCGCTCGAGAAGGCGATGGACCGCATCGTCCGCCAGGGCCAGCGGTTCGTGCGCCGCGTCGTCTCCGAGGAGGAGGCGCGCGCCGAGCTCGCCGGCGAGCCCTACAAGCTCGAGCTGATCGGGATCAAGGGCGGGGGAGCCGAGCACGAGAGCGTCGAGGTCGGCGGCGCCGAGCTCACCATCTACGACAACGTCGACCCGCGTTCCGGCGAGACGGTCTGGAAGGACCTCTGCCGCGGCCCGCACCTGCCCAACACCCGCATGATCGGCAACGGCTACGCCCTGACCCGCAACGCTGCCGCCTACTGGCGCGGCTCGGAGAAGAACCCGCAGCTGCAGCGCGTCTACGGCACCGCGTGGCCCACGAAGGACGAGCTGCGCGAGCACCAGGCCCGCCTCGAGGAGGCGGCGCGCCGCGACCACCGCAAGCTCGGCCACGAGCTCGACCTGTTCTCCTTCCCGGACGAGATCGGCTCCGGCCTCGCGGTCTTCCACCCCAAGGGCGGGATCATCCGCTACGAGATCGAGCAGTACATGCGCGAGCAGCTGCTCGCCCACGACTACGAGCTCGTCTACACGCCGCACATCACCAAGGGCGACCTGTTCCTCACGAGCGGGCACCTGCAGTGGTACTCCGAGGGGATGTTCCCCCCGATGCACCTCGACGAGCTGCAGGACGAGGACGGCAACGTCACCCGCCAGGGCCAGGACTACTACCTCAAGCCCATGAACTGCCCGTTCCACAACCTGATCTTCCGCTCGCGCGGCCGCAGCTACCGCGAGCTCCCGCTGCGCCTGGCCGAGTTCGGCACCGTGTACCGCTACGAGAAGAGCGGCACCCTGCAGGGCCTCACCCGCGTGCGCGGCCTGACCCAGGACGACGCCCACATCTACGTCGCGCAGGAGGACGTGTCGGCCGAGCTGACCCGCAACCTCGAGTTCGTGCTGCAGGTGCTGCGCGACTACGGCCTCGACGACTTCTACCTCGAGCTGTCCACGAACGAGGAGGGCAACCCGAAGTTCGTCGGTGCGCCCGAGCAGTGGGAGGAGGCGATCGAGTCGCTGCGCGCGGTCGCCGTCGCCTCCGGTCTCGAGCTGGTGCCGGATCCGGGAGGAGCGGCGTTCTACGGTCCGAAGATCTCGGTGCAGGCGCGCGACGCCATCGGCCGCACCTGGCAGATGTCGACCATCCAGCTCGACTTCAACCAGCCCGAGCGCTTCGAGCTCGAGTACACGGCCTCGGACGGCTCGAAGAAGCGGCCCGTGATGATCCACCGCGCGCTCTTCGGCTCCATCGAGCGCTTCTTCGCGATCCTCACCGAGCACTACGCCGGGGCGTTCCCGGTCTGGCTGTCGCCGGTCCAGGTCGTGGGCATCCCGATCGCCGACGAGTACCTGCCCTACCTCGAGGAGGTCGTCGGCGAGCTCAAGCGGTCGGGCATCCGCGCCGAGATCGACTACTCCAGCGACCGGATGCAGAAGAAGATCCGCAACGCCACGCTGCAGAAGGTGCCCTTCCAGATGATCGTGGGGGAGAAGGACCGCGACGCCGGAGCCGTCAGCTTCCGCTTCCGCGACGGCACGCAGGAGAACGGGATCCCGGTCGCCGACGCCGTCGCGCGCATCCGCGAGGCCGTCGCCTCGAAGGCGCAGGTCTGAGCGTGAGCGACGGCTGCGTGCCCGAGGGGGCGGAGGGCTCGGCGCACCTCGCCGGGGTTCCCGACGAGTTCCAGCGCCTGTGGACGCCGCACCGGATGGTCTACATCCAGAAGGGGCAGCCCGGAGCCGACGACTGCCCCTTCTGCGTGGCGCCGACGCTGAGCGACGAGGAGGCCCTCATCGTCGCCCGCGGGGAGCACGCCTACGTCCTGCTGAACCTGTTCCCGTACAACTCCGGCCACCTCCTGGTCTGCCCGTACCGGCACATCCCGCTCTACGACGAGGCCACTCCCGAGGAAGTGGCCGAGATCGGAGCGCTCACGCAGACGGCGATGCGCGTCGTCCGCTCGGTCTCGAACAACGACGGCTTCAACCTCGGGATGAACCAGGGCGCGGTCGCGGGAGCGGGGATCGCCGCGCACCTGCACCAGCACGTGGTTCCGCGCTGGGCGACCGACGCGAACTTCTTCCCGATCATCGCCCGCACCAAGGCGCTCCCGCAGCTGCTCGGCGACGTGCGGGCGAGCCTCGCGGCGGCCTGGCCGAGCCTCTAGACCGCCGCCCGGCCCCCTGTCCAGCGCCGCGGACGGCGGGCGCCGTCTCGTAGACTCGGAGCTGCCGTCGGCGGAAGTCGCCGCACAGAACAGGACTCGCGAACATGACCGACACCACCACTCCGTCCTCGTACGCTCCCGAGCAGTTCGGCTCGAGCCGCGTCAAGCGCGGTCTCGCCGAGATGCTCAAGGGCGGCGTCATCATGGACGTCGTCGACGCCGATCAGGCCCGCATCGCGGAGGACGCCGGCGCGGTCGCCGTCATGGCGCTCGAGCGCGTCCCCGCCGACATCCGCTCGCAGGGCGGCGTCGCACGCATGAGCGACCCCGACCTGATCGACGGCATCGTCTCCGCCGTGTCGATCCCCGTCATGGCGAAGGCGCGCATCGGCCACTTCGTCGAGGCGCAGATCCTGCAGGAGCTCGGCGTCGACTACATCGACGAGTCCGAGGTCCTCTCGCCCGCCGACTACGTGAACCACATCGACAAGTGGAACTTCACCGTCCCCTTCGTCTGCGGAGCGACCAACCTGGGCGAGGCGCTGCGCCGCATCACCGAGGGCGCAGCGATGATCCGCTCGAAGGGCGAGGCCGGCACCGGCGACGTCTCCGAGGCGACCAAGCACATCCGCACGATCTCCGGCGAGGTCAACCGCCTGAAGGCGATGACCAAGGATGAGCTCTACGTCGCCGCGAAGGAGCTGCAGGCCCCCTACGACCTGGTCGTAGAGATCGCCCGGACCGGCAAGCTCCCCGTCGTTCTCTTCACCGCCGGCGGGGTCGCGACCCCGGCCGACGCGGCGCTGATGATGCAGCTGGGCGCCGACGGCGTGTTCGTCGGCTCCGGCGTCTTCAAGTCGGGCGAGCCCGCCAAGCGCGCGGCCGCGATCGTGAAGGCGACCACCTTCTTCGACGACGCGAAGGTCGTCGCGGAGGCCTCGCGCGGCCTGGGCGAGGCGATGGTCGGCATCAACGTGGCCGACGTGCCCGCGCCGCACCGCCTCGCCGAGCGTGGCTGGTAGCGCCGACGCGCCGCTCGCCGGCGCAGGATCGACGCGGGAGTCCCTCGAGGGGCTCCGCGTCGGGGTCCTCGCGCTGCAGGGCGACTTCCGCGAGCACGCGCACGTCCTGCGCGAGCTGGGCGCCGAGGTGGTGCTGGTGCGACGCCCGGAGGAGCTCGCCACCGTCGCGGGGCTGGTCATCCCGGGCGGCGAGTCCACGGTGATGGACAAGCTGTCGCGCCTCTTCGGCCTCGCGGAGCCGGTCGTCGAGGCGATCAGTGCGGGGATGCCCGTCTACGGGACCTGCGCCGGGCTGATCATGCTCGCCGACCGGGTCCTCGACCGCATCGACGGCCAGAGCAGCTTCGGCGGCCTGGACGTGTCGGTCCGGAGGAACGCGTTCGGCAACCAGCTCGACTCCTTCGAGACCGATCTCGACGTGCCGGCCATCGGCGATCCGCCGGTGCACGCGGTCTTCATCCGCGCACCGGTCGTGGAGGAGCTGGGCGAGCGGGCGACCGCGCTCGCCAGTGTCGCCGACGGGCGGGTGGTCGCGGTCGAGCAGGGCAACCTCCTCGGGACGGCGTTCCATCCCGAGATCACCGGCGACTACCGGTTCCACGAGCTGTTCCTGCGGAAGGTCGCGGCGACGCGCTTCGGCGACTGACCCGCTGCCGTCCCCTCCGCCAGGGGTGGACGGTGCGGGACACGCGGGCCAGGGTGGTCGCATGCCCGAACTCCCCGAGGTCCAGGCCCTCGCCCTCGATCTCGACGCGCGCCTGGGCGGACGCGTCCTCGAGCGGCTCGACGTGTTCGCGATCTCCGCCCTCAAGACCGTCGCCATCCCGCCGTCGGCTCTGTCCGGCGAGACCGTCCACGGAGTATCGCGGCACGGCAAGTTCCTCGACCTCGCAGTCGGCGAGGCCCACGTCCTCCTGCACCTCGCCCGCGCCGGCTGGGTCCGCTGGCGGCCCGAGCGGCCGACGGCTCCGGCGAAGCCCGGCCGGGGCCCGCTCGCCGCTCGGCTGGTCCTCGACGACGGGTCGGGGTTCGACGTGACGGAGGCCGGCACCAAGAAGAGCCTCGCGCTCTCGATCGTCGCCGATCCGCTCGACGTCCCGGGCGTCGCCCGGCTGGGTCCCGATCCGCTGGACCAGGAGTTCACCGAGGAGATCCTCGGCGCGATCCTCGCCACGGCGGGCCGGGCGCAGGTGAAGGGCGTCCTCCGCGACCAGTCCCGCGTCGCCGGCATCGGCAACGCCTACTCCGACGAGATCCTCCACGTGGCGCGCATGTCGCCCTTCAAGCCCGCCGCGCTCACCGCCGACGAGCTGGACCGCCTCTACGCGGCCCTCCGCTACACACTCGAGGAGGCGCTCGCTCGCGCCGAGGGCCTGCACGCGGCCGACCTCAAGCGCGAGAAGAAGCTCGGCATGCGCGTCCACGGCCGCACAGGAGAGGCGTGCCCCGTCTGCGGCGACACGATCCGCCAGGTGGTCTTCCACGACTCCACGCTCCAGTACTGCCCCACCTGCCAGACCGACGGCAGGATCCTCGCCGACCGGCTGCTGTCGCGGCTGATCAGATAGCGAGCCGGTCCCTGCCCGGCTCGCCGCGGTCGGCTTCCGGAGATGGCGGGGCGGGTGGAGCGGGTCGCGTTCGCCTACAGCGATCCGCTGGCACGCGGATCACTGGTTCGGCTGTGCTTGTGGCGAGCCGGTCCGCGCCCGGCTCGCCGCGGTCGGCTTCCGGAGATGGCGGGACGGGTGGAGCGGGTCGCGTTCGCCTACAGCGATCCGCTGGCACGCGGATCACTGGTTCGGCTGTGCTTGTGGCGAGCCGGTCCGCGCCCGGCTCGCCACAAGCACAGCCGAACCAGTGATCCGCGTGCCAGCGGATCGGTGGTTCGGCTGTGCTTGTGGCGAGCCGGGC
>NZ_PSVD01000024.1:0-37652 GCF_002932035.1 Rathayibacter sp. AY1F6
CCGCCACCCCGCCCGACGCCGCCGATCCCCTCACCGGCGAGGACCCGGCCCGCACGCCGCCCCTGCTCCACGACCTCGACGGAGTGGACGTCGACGTCGACATCACTCCTCCCGCGCAGCCCGGCTCCCTCTCGCTCTCCGTCGCCGCCGACGCCGTCGACCTCGCCGAGTCGGGCTCCACCGCCCTCCAGCGCCGGTTCACGGGCGGGCTCCCCACGGTCACCGTCACCGACTCGCGCGTCGGCGCGCAGAACGACTGGTACGTCCTCGCCTCGGCGAGCGCCCTCACCGGCCCGAGCGCCTCGATCGGAGCCGACCACCTCGGCTGGACCCCGCGCCTGATCACCGGCACCGGCGCCGTCGCGGGCGATCCGGTCGCCTCCTCCCTCGAGGGCGGCGCGGGCCTGCAGGACGCGCTGCTGCTCGGAGCCGCCGGCGGGGCCGGCACCTGGAGCGCCGACGCCGAGCTGCGGCTGCTGGCCGAGCCGGACGTCGAGGCCGGCTCCTACCGCTCGACGATCACGCTGTCGCTGTTCGCCTAGGCGCGGACCAGCGCAACGGCCGGGGACCGCGCCCCGCGGTCACTCCTGAGCGACCGCGACCGCCACGACGAGCGCGGAGTGGACCGTCGGCTCAGAGACGGCGAAGTAGCGGCTCGAGCCCTCGATCCAGGCCTCGGTCGCGCCCTCCCTGGTGCGGAAGCGGACGGGCTCGTCGCTCGACGTCCCGCGCCCGTCGGCCTTCGCGACCGCCTGCGAGCGCAGATCGGCGAGCACCTGCTCCGCCGTCGTCGCCCCTGACGCCACGCGGTCGCGGACGCTGCGGGCGCGCACCGCGTCGATCCCGATGTCGCGTCCGGTCGCCAGCGCCGCGACCACCGCGCCGTCGCAGTGCGCGATGCTGATCCGCATCCGCTCCAGCGCCGGGTGCTCGCCGCGGAGCACCGGGCGGCCGTGCGGTCCGGAGCAGCGCTCGCAGCGCGCGTCCACGGCGACCTCGAGGGGATCGATCCCGAGCGTCTCAGCAGCCAGCTCGCGCACGAGGACCCGGCCGAGGAGGAAGCCGTCCCGGACCTCGCGTCGACTCGTCGCCTCGTAGCGCAGGCGCTCAGCGAGGGTGAGCAGGCGCAGCATCCGGTGGCGGGCGGAGTCGAGGACCTCGGGCCGCGCCCAGCGCAGCTGCACGTCGTCGGTGGCGAGGAGGGGGAGTCCGGTCATGCCCCGGACGCTACGCACGCCAGGCGACATCGGCGTGACGGGAGGGTGGCCGGAGGGAGACGGGCCGCTGTTGACTGGGAGGCGTGCAGACCTTCCTCCCCTACCCCGACTTCCACCGCAGCGTCCGCGCCCTCGACGGCAAGCGGCTCGGCAAGCAGCGCGTCGAGACGCTGCAGGTCATGCGGGCGCTGACCGTCCCGGGGTACGGCTGGCAGAACCACCCCGTCACGCGGATGTGGCGGGGCTACCGACCGGCGCTGATGACCTACCAGCGCGAGACCTGCGCGGAGTGGACGGAGCGCGGCTTCGCCGACACGTGCCTCGTGAAGACCGAGGAGGCCCTCGCCGCCACCCCGGAGGATCTCGCCGCCTACCTGACCGGCGACTACGCGCTCCCGCCGTGGTTCGGCGACGAGCGGCTGCACCTCTCGCACCGCTCGAAGCTCGTGGCCAAGGACGAGGACCACTACGGCCCGCTGTTCCCCGGCACGCCGCCGGGGCTCGACTACCTCTGGCCCGTCGGCGCCTGAGCTCAGGCCGCGGGCGGGCGGAGGAACGGGATCGCGATGCGCGGACGGAACACCTCGCGCTGGTTCGCCTTCACCAGTCCGCAGATGATCAGCACGAAGTGCACCAGCCAGAGCACGGCGAACAGCGTGATCGGGATGCCGATCGGATAGAAGTCCTTCGCGAGCGGGGTGTCGGAGGCGGCGAAGAGCAGCACGACGTGCGCGCCGAGCGTCACGACCCCGATCAGGATCACCGTCAGGCCCCAGTTCGCCGCGTTCCGCGCGTTCTCGGCGGCGAGCCCGCCCTTCCTCCGGGCGGAGGGGTACACGGACGCCATGACGATGCCGCCCACGATCAGGCTGAGGAACGGGATCCCGATGAACGCGAGGAAGCCGAGAGCGTACGAGAGGGCGCCCGTGGGCGGTGCGGGGACGGCCTGCGGGGGCGCGACCGGAGCGGCCTCCGGGGTCGTCGCGTCGGCCGGTCCGGGGTCGGAGGAGGGGCTCGCCATGCCGACAGCCTAGGGAACACCGTCCCCCGGGTCGCGGTCAGGGTCTTTTCAGGCCTCTGGCCGGGCCTTCGTCTTCGGGGGCTCTCGGGTTAGTCTGTCGAGGTTGACCTGCCGCACGGAGCGTGCAGGGCGTCGGCCGCGGTCGTCGCAGCATCCGGGGGGATTCGCGAAGGAGAAGGTTTGGCGTCCGACAGAAGGACCACCGGTGGTGTGGTCAAGGCGATCGTGGGCTTCCTGGGCATGAGCGTCGTGGCCGGAGTCCTCGTGACCGCCACCGTCACCCCGGCCGTGGCGCTCGCCGGAGTCGCCGCGAACCAGTCGATCGGCGTCTTCGACGGCCTGCCCGACTACCTCGAGGTCGACAAGCTCTCCGAGAAGAGCAACATCTACGCGACCGGCTCCGACGGCCCGCAGCTGCTCGCCTCCTTCTACGTCGAGAACCGCGTCGAGGTGCCGCTCGACCGCATCGCCCAGGCCGCCAAGGACGCCGCCGTCTCGGGTGAGGACCCCCGCTTCTACGACCACGGCGGAGTCGACCTCCCCGGCACGCTCCGCGCCGTCGCGCAGACCTACGTGCTCGGCAACGACGTGCAGGGCGGATCCTCGATCACCCAGCAGTACGTGAAGAACGTCCTCGTCGAGAAGGCCGTCCGCAACATCTCGGACGACGCCGAGCGCGCGGCCGCGATCGACGAGGCCACCCGGACCTCCCCCGAGCGCAAGCTCCGCGAGATGAAGCTCGCCATCGGGCTCGAGAAGCAGTACACGAAGGACCAGATCCTCCAGGGCTACCTCAACATCGCGTTCTTCGGAGGCACCACCTACGGCCTCGAGACCGCCGCGAACTACTACTACGCGACCTCGGCAGCGGACCTCTCGATCGCCCAGGCCGCGAGCCTCATCGCGATCGTCAACAACCCGGCCGTCCTGCGGATCGACCAGCCCGACAACCCGGACAACGGCGCCGCGAACGGCTACGCCCGCAACAAGGACCGCCGCGACTACATCATCGGCAAGATGCTCGAGGAGGGGAAGATCTCGCAGGAGGACCACGACGCCGCCGTCGCCGCTCCGATCGAGCCCCGCATCACCCAGCCCAGCACCGGCTGCTCGACCGCGGGCAACGCGGGCTTCTTCTGCGACTACGTCACCAACGTCCTGAAGAACAACGAGATCTTCGGCGCCGACGAGGACACCCGCTGGACCAACTTCCGCCGCGGCGGCCTCGACGTCTACACGACGCTCGACGTCGGCCTGCAGGACGCGGCCGTCGCCGCCGTCGACGCGCAGGTCCCGCAGACCTGGAACTTCGACGTCGGAGCCGTCTCGGTCAGCGTCGAGGTCGGATCCGGGCGCGTGCTCGCGATGACGCAGAACAAGAAGTACTCGCAGGATCCGGACGTCCTCACGACGGACCCGTCCTACAGCGCCGTGAACTACAGCACCGATCGGGCCAACGGCGGATCCTCCGGGATCCAGCCGGGCTCGACCTACAAGCTCTTCACCCTGGTGGAGTGGCTGAAGGAGGGCCACAGCATCAACGAGTCGGTCGACGGGACGCGCAAGTCCACCTGGGGCACCTTCACGGACTCCTGCGTCTCCGGCGGCACCGACACGAGCAACGAGACGAGCGCGAAGAACGACGAGGGCGGAACCGGCGAGGTCGGCACCCCGGTGTCCTTCACGAAGACCTCCCTCAACACCGGCTTCGTCGGCATGGCCCGTGAGCTCGACCTGTGCGGCATCCGCGACACCGCGGTCGACATGGGCGTGAAGCAGGGCAGCGGCGAGGAGCTCGAGCACAACCCGTCGTCGGTGCTCGGCACGAACTACGTCTCGCCCCTCTCGATGGCCGGCGCCTTCGCCACCATCGCCTCCGGCGGCACGACCTGCGACCCCGTCGCGATCGACCGCATCACCGACTCCGCCGGAGCCGACCAGCCGGTGCCCCCGGCGAACTGCCGCCAGTCGATCGACCGCAACGTCGCCGCCACCGCGGCCGTCGCGCTGCAGGCGACCTTCACCGGCGGAGGGACGGCCGTGGCCTCCCGCACCGGCGACGGCGTTCCGCTGATCGGCAAGACCGGCACCACCGACGACGCGAAGGCCACCTGGATGACCGGAGCGAGCACCCGCGTCGCGACCGCCGTCGGCGTGTTCAACGTGAAGGGCGACGCGAACCTGCGCCTCGGCCGCTACTCCTTCGACTCCGGATCCGCCGCCACCGCGCGCCACCGCATCTGGCCGGTCGTCATGCGCGCCGCCGACGCGACGTACGGCGGGACGGCGTTCCCGGAGGCCGACGGCTCGCTGCAGGTCGTCCCGAAGGTCGACATCCCGGATGTCGTCGGGCTCTCCTCCGCCGACGCCGAGGCCAAGCTCGAGGCGGCCGGCTTCGGCGTCGTGCAGGGCGGCACGGAGGCGAGCGACGCCGCGGTCGGGACGGTCACCCGCGCCGACCCGTCGGGCTCGGCCCCGCGCGGCACCGCGATCACCGTGTTCACCAGCTCCGGCAACCAGAAGACCGTGCCGAACGTGACGGGCCAGGATCTGGAGGCCGCGAAGAACGCCTTCGGCGCCGCCGGCTTCACGAAGATCACGCTCGCCTGCGCCGAGGACCCGAAGGCGCCCGACGCCGGCCAGGTCACCGGGCAGGAGCCGGCCGGCGGCTCCCCCGTCGCTCCGGACGCCACGCTGAAGGTGACGATCACCGCGAAGAAGTGCCCCTGACCGGCGCCCGACGGCTCGCGAGAACGCGTCCGGCCCGCGAGGATCCTCGGATCCCGCGGGCCGGACGCGTTCCTGTCGGACGACGGCGTCGGAGCCGGGGCTACTGCCCGCGCCCCCGGATCGCGCCGACGATCGCGACGGTCGCGAAGTAGACGATGAGGGCCAGCACGCCGAACGAGGCGAGCGCCCCGCTGGCCTCGGCCCAGGGCCGTCGCTCGTCCGTCATGGTGCCGGGCATGACGATGTCGAGGGCGAACATGCCCACCGCCAGGGCGAAGCAGACGAGGCTCAGCACGAGCAGCGCCCGGACCGCCTTGCCCACGGGGTCGTAGTAGCGCGGGTTCGACATCGTGCCTCCGGTTCTCGTGATCTCGTGTCTATCCCGCCCGGACCGCTGTGGCAAGCCGTGGGGACGCGAAGACCCCCGCCCCTCCCCCTCCGCGGGCGCCGCTCGCGACGACGGGCGGTGCCGTCGTCACGAGCGGTGTCTCGCGGAAGGAGGAGGGACGGGGGTCGGAGCGGGACCGGCTACGCGGCCAGCGGGAGGGCGGCGGCCGAGGTCACCAGCAGCTCGCCGGCGACGGCGTCGACGCGGACCGCGCCTCCGTCGGAGACCTCGCCGCTGACGAACAGGTCGGCGATCCGGTCGTCGATGGAGCGCTGGACGAGCCGGCGCAGGGGCCGGGCGCCGTACTGCGGCTCGTAGCCGTTCTCGGCGAGCCAGTCGACGGCCGCCTCCGTCACCTCGAGCGTCACCTCGCGGGGAGCGAGGCGGGAGCGCGTGGTGTCGAGGACGATGCCGACGATCTCCCGCAGCTGCTCGCGGCCGAGGCGGCGGAACAGGACGATCTCGTCGATCCGGTTGAGGAACTCGGGGCGCATCGCCTCGCGGAGACGGCCCATGACGCGATCGCGCAGGTCCTTCTCCGAGGCGAAGCCCTCGGCCGACGCGTCGCTCTGAGCGACGAAGCCGAGCGCACCCGACCGCGAGGCCAGGAACTCCGAGCCGAGGTTCGAGGTCATGATGATCACCGTGTTGCGGAAGTCGACCGTCCGCCCCTGGCCGTCGGTCAGACGCCCGTCGTCGAGCACCTGCAGCAGCAGGTTGAAAACGTCGGGGTGCGCCTTCTCGATCTCGTCGAAGAGGACCACCGAGTACGGGTTCCGGCGCACGCGCTCGGTCAGCTGACCGGCCTCGTCGTAGCCGACGTACCCGGGAGGGGCGCCGACCAGCCGCGAGACCGTGTGACGCTCGCCGAACTCGCTCATGTCGAAGCGGATGACCGACTGCTCATCGGCGAAGAGGGAGCCCGCGAGGGTGCGCGCCAGCTCCGTCTTGCCGACACCGGTCGGACCGAGGAAGAGGAACGAGCCGACCGGGCGCGAGGAGTCGCCGAGGCCTGTGCGGCTGCGGCGGACGGCCCGGGCGACCGCGGTGACCGCGTCGTCCTGGCCGATGACCCGCTGGTGCAGCTCGGTCTCGAGGTGGGCGAGGCGCTCGCGCTCCCCCTCCGTGAGCCGCGACACCGGGATGCCGGTGGCGCGGGCGATGACGGCCGCGATCTCGGTCTCGCCGACGACCGCCTCCGCGGGGGCGCTGCCGGTGGCCGCGTCGAGCTCCGCCTGCACGGCGCTGATCTCGTCGCGGACGCGGGACGCCTCCTCGTAGTGCTCGGCCGAGACGGCCGCGTTCTTTTCGGCCTCCAGGGTCGCCAGACGCTCGAGCAGAGCTCCGGTGTCGACGCCGGCTCCGAGGCGGAGGCGGAGGCGCGCGCCGGCCTGGTCGATCAGGTCGATCGCCTTGTCGGGCAGCACGCGGTCGGTGAGGTACCGGGCCGAGAGCTCGACGGAGGCGCGCAGGGCCTCGTCCGTGAAGCGCACGCGGTGGTGCTCCTCGTAGGCGGGGCGCAGGCCGTGCAGGATGGCGACCGCGTCCTCGATGCCGGGCTCGCCGACGCGGACCGGCTGGAAGCGCCGCTCCAGTGCCGGGTCCTTCTCGATGGTGCGGTACTCCTTGAGCGTGGTGGCGCCGACGAGGTGCAGCTCGCCTCGGGCCAGACGCGGCTTGAGGATGTTGCCCGCGTCCATGCCGCCCTCGCCGCCGCCGCCCGCACCGACGACGGTGTGGACCTCGTCGATGAAGACGATCAGCTCGCCGGAGTGCGCCGCGATCTCGTCCATGGTGCCGGTGAGGCGCTCCTCGAAGTCGCCGCGGTAGCGGGTGCCGGCCAGCATGCCGGGGAGATCGAGCGAGATCACGCGCTTGCCGCGCAGCTGCTCGGGGACCTCCTCCGCCACGATCGCGCGGGCCAGGCCCTCGACGATGGCGGTCTTGCCGACGCCGGCCTCGCCGACGAGCACCGGGTTGTTCTTGGTGCGGCGGCTGAGGATCTCGACGGTCTGCTCGATCTCGTCGGCGCGCCCGATGACCGGGTCGAGCCGGCCCTCGCGGGCGAGAGCGGTGAGGTCGGTGCCGAACTTGTCGAGCATCGGAGTGTCGGAGGCGGGCTGTCCCGCCTCCTGCTGCTGCGGGGCCTCGGTCTCGCGCATGCCCTGGGTGAGGGCCTCGGCGGTGACGCCGGCGCGGGCGAGGACCTGCCCGGCGGGGGCGTCCTGGCCGAGCACGAGCGCGAAGAAGAGGTGCTCGGGCTCGATGTAGGTCGAGCCGCTGGAGCGGGCGACCTGGTAGGCGTGGAACAGCGCGCGCTGCGCGCTGGGGGTGATGGTGGCCGCGTTCTGCGAGGCGTGGGCCTCGTCGGCCTGCGGGAGGCGCGCCTCCGCGGCGGTGGCGATGGCGGCGGGGTCGACGCCGATGCGGCGCACGGCCTGCGAGACGGTCTCGTCGTCGATGAGCACGCGGAGCACGTGCAGGGCGTCGAGCTCGGTCTGGCCGCGCTCGAGGGCGAAGCGTCCTGCGGACTGCAGGATGTCGCGGGTACGGGCGGTGAGGAATCGGCTGAGGTCGATCGACCGCGCCGCGCGGGCGCGCTCACCGTCGAGGTAGCGGGCGAGGAAGTCGTCGAACGAGCTCGCTCCGGCCTCGCTGTAGTTGTCGGGCACCTGTCCTCCTGAGGAAGTTGAGTCGGTTACGCTCAAGTTCAACGCAGGGTTGCCGTTCCTATTCCCGCCCCTCCCCCGCGAGATGCCGCTTCGGTCCACGGCACACCGCGGCGGGCGTTCCGACCGGCGTCTCGCGGGGACGGGAAGAGGCACGGACTCCGGGGAGTCCGTGCCTCTCTGCGCCGACGCGCATTTCCTCCGGGGTGGGAGCTCTAGGGGACGAGGTAGCCTGCCGCGCGGAACAGCTCGTACCACTCCGGCCGCGTGAGCGGCAGATCGGAGCCGAGGGCCGCATCGCGCACGCGCTGCTCGTTGGTCGTGCCGAGCACGACCTGCATGCCCGCCGGGTGGCGGGTGATCCAGGCGGTGGCCACGGCGATCGCCGGGACCTCGTACGTCGCTGCGAGCCGGTGGATGACGGCGTTCAGCTCGGGGTAGGCCGGGTTGTCGAGGAAGACGCCGGTGAAGAACCCCGCCTGGAAGGGCGACCAGGCCTGGACGGTGATGCCGTTCAGGCGGCAGTAGTCGAGGATGCCGGCGTCGCGCATGACGGACTGATCCTCGCCGACCATGTTGGAGGCGACGCCCTGCGCGATCAGCGGCGCATGGGTGATCGAGAGCTGCAGCTGGTTCGCCACGATCGGCTGGTTCAGCGACTTCTTCAGCAGCTCGATCTGGTACGGCGTCTGGTTCGAGACGCCGAAGTGCTTCACCTTGCCGGACGCGTGCAGCTCGTCGAACGCGCGGGCCACCTCATCGGGCTCGACGAGCGCGTCGGGCCGGTGCAGGAGCAGCACGTCGACGTAGTCGGTGCGCAGCGCCTTCAGCGAGCCCTCGACCGAGGCGATGAGGTGCTCGTACGAGAAGTCGAAGTAGGGGCCGTCCGGGACGATGCCCGCCTTGGTCTGCAGGACGACGTGCTCACGCTCCGACGGGGTGAGCGCCATCGCCTCGGCGAAGCGCTCCTCGCAGCGGTGCAGCTCGCCGCCGTACACGTCGGCGTGGTCGAAGAAGTCGATGCCGGAGTCGCGGGCGGCGCCGACGAGGCCGCGGATCGCCTCGTCGCTCATCTCGGGGATGCGCATGAGGCCGAGGACGACGTTCGGGGAGTCGACACCGGAGGTGCCGAGGGGGACGTGCTTCACAGGGAGTGCTCCTTCGTTGGATACCTCGTCCACGGTAGGCGCCCCGCCTGGGCGCCGTCCAACAGGGGGTGCTGGTGCGATTCATCCGGCGGAGTGGTGAATCGGCGGAGGGCGTCGAGGATGCCGGACGAACGTGGTGCCGCGACCCCGATTCCGCGGCAGGGAGGGAGTCCTTCGTCGTTCGTCCTGAGTTCTGAACGGCTTGTCCGCGCATCGCGACGGGGGAAGGCTGCCGCCATGACGATCGAGGTGCGCGCAGCCACCGTCTTCGACGACCTGGCGACTATGGTCGGCCCGAAGCGCCCCGACGCGAGCGTGTGCTGGTGCCTGAGCTACCGGCTCCGCTCCTCCGTCGAGAACCGGGCTCTCGCCGGTCCCGCTCGCGGCGCCCGGGTGCGGGAGCTCGTCGCGGAAGATCCTCCGCCCGGCGTCCTCGCGTACGACGGCGACGAGGTGGTCGGCTGGGCGGCGGTGCACCCCCGGGCCGACACGAGCTACGCGACGAACCGGCGCATCCCGCACGTGGACGCCCTCGACGTGTGGAGCGTGTGGTGCCTGCGCGTGCGGCCCGGCTTCCGCGGGCGCGGGATCTCGCATCCGCTGCTCGAGGGCGCCGTCGAGTTCGCCCGAGCCCACGGGGCACCGGTGATCGAGGGCTACCCGGTCGACAACGCCGGTGCGGAGGTCGACCGGACGATGGCGTACGTCGGCACGCGCTCGCTGTTCGAGCGCGCCGGCTTCGAGAGGGCCGCGGACACGACCTCGGTGCTCGGCGGCTTCCCCCGGGTGCTGATGCGCCTGGCCCTCTGACGGCGCCCGCGACAGCCGCTCCGGCCCAGTTCCGCCGAGACACCGCCGAACCGCCCGAGGCGCCGCCGGGAGGACGGCGCCTCGGCGACAGGGCGGTGCCTCGGCGGGCGCGGCGACCCGACGCCCGCCCGCCGCCCAAGACGAGGAACGGCCCCTCACCCGCGAGGGGAGGGGCCGTTCGCCGTGGAGGCCGGGACGCGGTGTCGACGCCTAGAAGTCCCAGTCCTCGTCCTCGGTGTTCACGGCCTTGCCGATCACGTAGGAGGAGCCGGAGCCCGAGAAGAAGTCGTGGTTCTCGTCCGCGTTGGGCGAGAGGGCCGACAGGATCGCGGGGTTCACATCGGTGACCTGCTTGGGGAACATCGGCTCGTAGCCGAGGTTCATCAGCGCCTTGTTGGCGTTGTAGTGCAGGAACTTCTTGACGTCCTCGGTCAGGCCGAGCTGGTCGTAGAGGTCCTGCGTGTACTGCGCCTCGTTGTCGTAGAGCTCGTAGAGCAGCGAGAACGTGTAGTCCTTGATCTCGTCGCGCTTGGCCTGGTCGACCCGCTCGAGTCCCTTCTGGAACTTGTAGCCGATGTAGTAGCCGTGCACGGCCTCGTCGCGGATGATCAGGCGCACGAGGTCGGCCGTGTTGGTGAGCTTGGCACGCGAGGACCAGTACATCGGCAGGTAGAAGCCCGAGTAGAAGAGGAAGGACTCCAGCAGCGTGGAGGCGACCTTCCGCTTCAGCGGGTCGTCGCCGCGGTAGTAGTCCATCACGATGGACGCCTTCTTCTGCAGGTTCGGGTTCTCCATCGACCAGCGGAAGGCCTCGTCGATGTCCTGGGTGTTCGACAGGGTCGAGAACACCGAGGAGTACGACTTGGCGTGGACCGACTCCATGAACGCGATGTTCGTGTAGACGGCCTCCTCGTGAGGCGTGATCGCGTCCGGGATGAGCGAGACGGCGCCGACGGTGCCCTGCACGGTGTCGAGCAGGGTGAGCCCGGTGAACACGCGCATGGTGAGCTGCTGCTCCTGGTGCGTGAGCGTGTTCCACGACTGGATGTCGTTCGACAGCGGGACCTTCTCGGGCAGCCAGAAGTTGCTCGTGAGGCGGTTCCACACCTCGACGTCCTTGTCGTCCTGGATCCGGTTCCAGTTGATCGCCTGGACGGAGTCGACGAGCTTGAGCTTCTCGGGGGGAGTCATGATTCCTTCTCGCTGCTGCGGATGGGTCGTGCGAAGGGGGGTGGGGCTGCGTGCTCTAGAGCATGCACGAGACGCACTGGTCGAGCTCGGTGCCCTCGAGCGCCAGCTGACGGATGCGGATGTAGTAGATCGTCTTGATGCCCTTGCGCCAGGCGTAGATCTGAGCGCGGTTGACGTCGCGGGTGGTCGCCGTGTCCTTGAAGAAGAGCGTGAGCGAGAGGCCCTGGTCGACGTGCTGCGTGGCGGCGGCGTAGGTGTCGATGATCTTCTCGTAGCCGATCTCGTACGCGTCCTGGTAGTACTCCAGGTTGTCGTTCGTCATGAACGGCGCCGGGTAGTAGACGCGGCCGAGCTTGCCCTCCTTGCGGATCTCGATCTTCGACGCGATCGGGTGGATCGAGGACGTCGAGTTGTTGATGTACGAGATCGAGCCGGTCGGCGGGACGGCCTGCAGGTTCTGGTTGTAGATGCCGTGCTCCATGACCGAGGCCTTGAGCGCACGCCAGTCGTCCTGGGTGGGGACCGCGATGCCCGAGTCGGCGAAGAGGCGGGAGACGCGCTCGGTGGCCGGCGTCCACTCCTTCTCCGTGTAGGTGTCGAAGAACTCACCCGAGGCGTACTTCGAGTCGGCGAAGCCCTCGAAGGTGGTGCCGCGCTCGATGGAGAGGTTGTTGGAGGCGCGCAGGGCGTGGAACAGCACCGAGTAGAAGTAGATGTTGGTGAAGTCGATGCCCTCCTCGGATCCGTAGTGGATCCGCTCGCGGGCGAGGTAGCCGTGCAGGTTCATCTGGCCGAGGCCGATGGCGTGCGACTTGTCGTTGCCGTCCTCGATCGAGCGGACCGAGGTGATGTGCGACTGGTCGGACACCGAGGTGAGGCCGCGGATAGCGGTCTCGATGGTGCGGCCGAAGTCGGGCGAGTCCATCGTCAGCGCGATGTTCAGCGAGCCGAGGTTGCAGGAGATGTCCTTGCCGATCTGCGCATAGGAGAGGTCCTCGTTGTAGGTCGTCGGAGTGTTGACCTGGAGGATCTCGGAGCAGAGGTTGGACATGTTGATGCGGCCCTTGATCGGGTTCGCCTGGTTCACCGTGTCCTCGAACACGATGTAGGGGTAGCCCGACTCGAACTGGATCTCGGCGATGGTCTGGAAGAACTCGCGCGCCGAGATCTTGGTCTTCTTGATGCGCGGGTCGTCGACCATCTCGCGGTACTTCTCCGAGAGGGAGATGTCGCCGAAGGGGATGCCGTAGACGCGCTCGACGTCGTAGGGCGAGAAGAGGTACATGTCCTCGTTGTTCTTCGCGAGCTCGAACGTGATGTCGGGCACGACGACGCCGAGGGAGAGCGTCTTGATGCGGATCTTCTCGTCGGCGTTCTCGCGCTTGGTGTCGAGGAAGCGGAGGATGTCGGGGTGGTGCGCCGAGAGGTACACCGCTCCCGCGCCCTGGCGCGCGCCGAGCTGGTTGGCGTAGCTGAAGCTGTCCTCGAGGAGCTTCATCACGGGGATGATGCCCGAGGACTGGTTCTCGATCTGCTTGATCGGGGCGCCGGCCTCGCGGATGTTCGAGAGCGAGAGGGCGACGCCGCCGCCGCGCTTGGAGAGCTGGAGCGCGGAGTTGATGCCGCGGGCGATCGACTCCATGTTGTCCTCGATGCGCAGCAGGAAGCAGGAGACGAGCTCGCCGCGCTGGGCCTTGCCTGTGTTGAGGAAGGTCGGGGTCGCGGGCTGGAAGCGGCCGGCGACGATCTCCTCGACGAGGGCGGTCGCGAGCGTCTCGTCGCCCTGGGCGAGGCCGAGGGCGGTCATCACGACGCGGTCCTCGAAGCGCTCGAGGTAGCGCTTCCCGTCGAACGTCTTGAGCGTGTACGAGGTGTAGTACTTGAACGCGCCGAGGAAGGTCGCGAAGCGGAACTTCTTCGAGTACGCCAGGTCGTTGAGCTGCTGGATGAACTCGAACGAGTACTGGTCGAGCACGGCCTGCTCGTAGTACTCCTTCTCGACCAGGTAGTCGAGGCGCTCCTTGAGCGTGTGGAAGAACACCGTGTTCTGGTTGACGTGCTGCAGGAAGAACTCGCGAGCGGCCTCGCGGTCCTTGTCGAACTGGATCTCTCCGTTCGGGCCGTAGAGGTTCAGCATCGCGTTGAGCGAGTGGTAGTCCATCTGTGCGGCGTCGCGGGGAGCGTCGATCACTGCTGCGTCCAAAACGTGTCCAATCCTTCGTCGACGGCGCGGACGTCGTCGGGTGTTCCGAATACTTCGAATCGATAGAGGTGCGGCACCTCGCACTTGCGGGCGATGATGTCGCCGGCGAGGCAGTACGCCTCGCCGAAGTTCGTGTTGCCGGCGCCGATGACGCCGCGGATCAGGGAGCGGTTGCACGGATCGTTGAGGAACCGGATGACCTGCTTGGGGACCGCTCCTCCGCCGTTGCCGCCGCCGTAGGTGGGGAGGACGAGCACGTACGGCTCGTGGACGTGGAGCGTGTCGAGGGCGGCTCCGTCGCGACGGGCGTGGAGCGGGATGCGCTGCGCCGGCCGTCCGAGCTTCTCGATGAACCGGTGCGTGTTCCCCGAGCTGCTGGAGAAGTACACGAGCCCGCTCATCCTCCGGCCCCTCTCCCCGTCAGCTGCTGTTCTCGGTCCCGCCTCCGAGGCGGCTGCGCGGTGAGCCGCAAGGCGGAGGAGGAAGCCGCAGCGGCGCTACGGCGCCCGCCGACGACGTCGCGGATCGCCGCCCGTGCGCCTCAGAGGGTCGCGATCTTGTCGGGGCGGAAGCCGGACCAGTGGTCGTCGTCCGTGATGACGACCGGCGCCTGGAGGTAGCCGAGGGCCTTGACGGCCTCGAGGGCCTTCTCGTCCACGGAGAGGTCGAACACCTCGTAGTCGATGCCCTTGCTGTCGAGGGCGCGGTACGTCGCGGTGCACTGGACGCAGGAGGGCTTGGTGTAGACCGTCACAGCCATGGGTGTCGCCTTTCGGAGGGGGTGTCCCGGTGCAGCTCCCCGACCGGCGGCTCGCGATGCGGGCGGGGTCGGAGGGTGGTCCGGGTGAGTTCTGGGTGCCGGTGGGGCTCTCGCTCCGACCTGCTCAGCAATACTACATATAGGGGGCGGGCCGGTGTCAGCCCACTAGACGTAGTAGTTACAGCCGTGTAGTTATCCACCGGTTCCTCCCCCGTTCATCCACAGGCCGGAGCCCGTGGAACCGCGGAAGGACGCGGATCCGGACGAACCATCCACAGGTGTGGACAGAAGGATCCCGTTCACTGTGTACAACGCGCCACGGCGTGTCGGCATGCCCGACCGGTGGGGTCCGCGCGGCGGCTCGACCACAAGATGTGGTGGTCGGATCGCATCGCGGGGCATGCCCGGACGGTACGCCCGACCACCGACACCGCGAACGGTCAGAGGAGCTGCGCGGCCCACTCCCGGGCGACGGCGCGCAGGTGCGGGAGCGGGTCCGCGAGGGCCGCGGACGAGGAGCCCGCCGCCTCCGTCAGCGACACCGCCGCGGTGAAGCCGGGAGTCGGCGCCGCGATCGCCCCGGCGACGAGGAGCGTCCGCGCCCCGGCCGCCTCGGCGAGCGCGAGGACGTGCAAGGGGACCTTGCCGGCGGCGGACTGCGCGTCGAAGCGCCCCTCCCCCGTGATGACGACGTCCGCGCCCGCGAGGAGCGTCGGGAGCCCGATCGCCCGTCCGACGGCGCCGGCGCCGGAGGTCGGGCGCGCGCCCCAGGCGAGCAGCCCGAAGCCCGTCCCGCCCGCCGCCCCGGAGCCCGGCGCATCGGGATTCGCGTCCAGGTGCGCGGCGAGACGGCGGAGGCCGCTCTCGAGGAGGAGGACGTCCTCGGGGCCGGCCCCCTTCTGCGGACCGAAGACGCGGGCCGCCCCGGAGTCGCCGAGCAGCGGGGTCGCGACATCGCTGAGCACGACCGCGCCTCCGGGCGGCAGAGGACGCAGCGCGCGGAGGTCGGCGGCGGCGAGCGCGGGCAGCGCACCGCCTCCCTCGCCGAGGTCGCGGCCGGAGGCGGTGGAGAAGCGTGCGCCGAGCTCGCGGAGCGCTCCGACTCCGCCGTCGGTCGAGGCGCTGCCGCCGATCGCCAGCAGCAGGGCGTGCGCCCCCGCGTCGAGGGCGGCGGCGATCGCGCGGCCGAAGCCGCGCGTGTGCGCGGTGAGCGGACGGAGCGGGTCGAGCAGCGTGATGCCGCTCGTGGAGGCGAGCTCGACGACAGCTGTCCCGTCGGGGAGCAGCAGCCACCAGGCGCGGACCGGCCGGTCGTCCGGGCCGGGGACGACGACCGGCCGCCGAAGCGACCCCGGGACCGCGAGCGCGAAGGCCTCGACCGTGCCCTCTCCTCCGTCGGCCATCGGCGCGAGGACGATCTCGTCCCCCGGGCGCGCAGCGCTCCAGCCCTCGGCGATCGCCCGCGCGACCTCGACCGCGCTCGCCGACCCCTTGAAGGAGTCGGGCGCGACGACGACCCTCAGCCTGCCCACGCGCTCAGTGTGGCACCGCGCCGCCACTCAGAGCGGGGTCGCGAGCCGGTAGCCGCGCTTGATCACCGTCGCCACGAGCCGCGGTTCGGGGAGGGCCTGACGGAGGCGGCTGACAGCGACGTCGACCGCGTGGTCGTCGAGAGCCTCCGGCGCGGAGGCCGCGAGGACGTGACGCGCGACGGTCGCGCCCTCGGCGGCGACGAGAGTCCGGAACAGCGCGAGCGCGACCGGGGTCAGCGCCACCCGGGTCCCGGCCAGGACGGCGTGCCGGCCTCGGAGCTCGAGAGTGCCGAAGGCCGTCTCGATGCGGGGCGACGCCTGCTCGAGGTGCTCGCAGGTCAGGCGGATGAGCGCACCCATCCGGAACCGGTCCGGCACGACCGGGAGGATCCCTGCCTCGACCAGGGGTGCTGCGGTCACGGGGCCGACGGCGGCGGCGACCACCGTCTCGCGGAAGGCCGCCTGGAGGTCGTCGAGGCGGCCCGCGGCCTCCGCGACCGTGAAGAGCGCCTCCACCGCCGGCGCGCTGGTGAAGGTGACGGCGTCGATGCCCCCTCCGCAGACCGCGTCGATCAGCCGCAGCACCCGGGCGGAGTCCTCGTGCACGCTCCAGCGGTAGGGCGCGGCCGTGAGCACCCGGGCGCCGGCGTCGCGGAGACGCTGCAGCTGAGCCGGGTCGGTGAATCCGTGCAGCTGCACCGCGATCGTGCGGCCGGCGACGCCCTCGCGCAAGGCCAGGTCGACGAGGGAGGTGGTCGTCTCGCGCTCGCTCATCCCGTGGTCGTCGAGACCCGCCGCACGGATCGCTCCGCGCGCCTTGGGTCCCCGGACGAGGATCCGCGCGGAGGACAGCGCGTCGGCCAGCTCGATCCCCGCGGCGTCCGCGGCCTCGAGCCAGCGCCGCAGGCCGTAGGAGGTGGTGGCGAGGAGCACGTCGGGACGGGCGGCGACGATGGCGCGGGTCTCCTCCTCGAGCGCGCCCTCGGTGTCGACGCCGCGCATGCGGATGGTGGGGGCGTGCGTGACGGCGGCACCGCGGCGCTCGAACGCGGCGATCAGGTCCTCGGAGCGGCGGTCGGAGGTGACCCCGATGCGGAAGCCGTCCAGCTGGTCGGGTCGGAACCCCACGGCGGCGTCGGGATCGGTGCCGGTCATGCTCGGCCCCCTCGGGGTCTCACGCGGTCAGTGCATCGACCGCTCGGGCGATGCTCTCGGGGTCCCCCGCATCATGGCACGCGGCCTGCCGGACCACCTCGCCGATGACGATCACGGCGGGCGAGCGCGGTGCCAGCTCGGCGAGCAGGCCGAGCACTCCGCCGACCGACGAGACCGTCGTGCGCTGGTCGCGCGACCAGCCCCGCTCGACGATCGCGAGGGGCGTGTCGGCGCGCATCCCGGCGCGCTGCAGCCCGGCGACGAGGTGCGGGAGGGTGTTCACGCCCATCAGCACCACGATCGTCCCGCCCAGCCCGGCCAGATGGCCGAGCTCCTGCTCGCTGAACGGCGCATGGCCCGAGACCACGGTGAAGGCCCTGCTGACCTCGCGATGGGTGACCGGGATCCCGGCGGCGGCGGGCACCGAGATCGCGCTGGTCACTCCGGGGACGACCGTGGAGCCGACGCCGGCGAGCCGGCACGCGCGCACCTCCTCCGACCCGCGGCCGAACACGAACGGATCGCCGCCCTTCAGGCGCACGACGTCCAGACCCGCGAGGGCCCGCTCGATCATCAGCCGCTCGATCTCGTGCTGCGGCACCGCATGATGACCCGGCGTCTTGCCGACGTCGATCAGCTCGGCGCCGGGCGCCCACTCGGCCAGGCCCTCGTGCGGACCGAGCCGGTCGTAGAGCACCACGTCCGCGTCGCGGAGGGCGCGGCGGGCGGCGAGGGTCATCAGATCCGGATCGCCGGGGCCGCCGCCGACGATGCTGACGTGCCCGACCGGCCGGGTCGGCGCGGGGGCCTCGTCGACGATCCAGGGGCAGAGCTCGGCCGCCGCTGCTCGGAGCGGCGCCGGCCCCTCCACCCACACGATCAGGGCCGGGGGCGCCGGGGTGAGCGCGTCCTCCGCCTCGTGCCGCTCGACGAGTGCGCCGGCGGCTCGGTAGCGGGCGAGCACGCGGCGGGTCCCGGAGGCGGTGCCGATCACGAGCACGCGGCGTCCGGCGAGGTCGAGGGAGAGCTGCATCACGAGTCCGATCCGATCCCGGCCGGACCGACGGGGATCCTCGGCCCCGCGACCAGCACGGGTCCGTCCGGTCTCTCGTCCCGGCCGGCGGGCCGGACCTGCCCGCGCTCGCGCACGGTCGCGACGCGCGGATCCGCGGTGTCCGGGGCGTTCACGAAGGAGCGGAAGCGGCGGAGCCGGTCGGGATCGGCGAGGGTCGCCGCCCACTCGTCGACGTAGGTGTCGACGTGCGTGGCCATGGCGGCCTCCAGCTCGGCGGCGATGCCGAGCGAGTCCTCGCAGACCACCTCGCGCACGTGCTCGAGTCCGCCGGGGAGCTCCTCCTGCCAGCGTGCGGTCCGCTGGAGCCGCTCGGCCGTCCGCACGTAGTACATGACGTAGCGGTCGATGTAGCGCACCAGGGTCTCGTCGTCGAGGTCCTGCGCGAGCAGCTGGGCGTGCGCCGGCTGGTAGCCGCCGTTGCCGCCGACGTAGAGGTTCCAGCCGAGGTCGCTCGCGATGACGCCGATGTCCTTCCCCCGCGCCTCGGCGCACTCGCGGGCGCAGCCGCTGACCCCGAGCTTGAACTTGTGCGGCGAGCGGAGACCCCGGTACCGCTCCTCGAGGAAGACCGCCATCCCGACCGCGTCCTGGACTCCGAAGCGGCACCAGGTCGATCCGACGCACGACTTGACCGTGCGCAGCGACTTGCCGTACGCCTGACCCGACTCGAAGCCGGCGTCGACGAGGAGGCGCCAGATCTCGGGCAGCTGCTCGAGGCGGGCGCCGAACATGTCGATCCGCTGCCCGCCGGTGATCTTCGTGTAGAGGCCGTACTGCTCGGCGACCTCGGCGATCACCTTGAGCTTCGCCGGCGTGATCTCGCCCCCGGGGATCCGCGGGACGACGGAGTAGGTGCCGTCCTTCTGCATGTTGGCCAGGGCGCGGTCGTTGGTGTCCTGCAGCGGCGCCTGGCCGCCGTCGAGGATGTAGGCGTTCGTCTGGGTGGCGAGGACGGAGGCGATCACCGGCTTGCAGACGTCGCAGCCCAGCCCGGAGCCGAAGCGCTCCATCACCTGCTCGGCCGAGTGCAGCCCGAGGATGCGGACCGACTCGAACAGCTCGCTGCGGCTGAGCGCCACGTGCTCGCAGAGGGCGCGGGAGACCTCGACGCCCGCACGGATCAGCTCCGTGTCGAGCAGCTTCTTCACCAGGGGCACGCACGATCCGCACTGGGTGCCCGCGCGGGTGCAGGCCTTGAGCGGCCCCAGCTCGGTGCACCCCTCGCCGATCGCGTGGCGGACCTCGCCGACCGAGACGTTGTTGCACGAGCAGACCTGGGCGTCGTCCGGAAGGTCGCCCGAGGGCGCCTCCGCCCCCGCCGCCGCGAGGTAGGCGCCGGGCTCGGCCGGCAGCTCGCGCCCCAGCAGCGGGCGGAGGGAGGAGTAGGGGCCCGCGTCGCCGACGAACATCCCGCCGAGCAGCGTGCGCGCATCGTCCGAGACGACGACCTTCTGGTAGAGACCGCGGGCCGGATCGGCGTAGACGACCTCGAGCGCTCCCTCCGTGGTGCCGAGGGCGTCGCCGAAGCTGGCGACCTCCACGCCCGAGAGCTTGAGCTTGGTGGCGTCGTCGACCCCCGGGAAGGTCGCGTCGCCGCCGAGGATCCGGTCGGCGACCACCTCCGCCATCGCGTTGGCGGGTGCGACGAGCCCGACCGTGCGGCCGGCGATCGCGGCGACCTCGCCGATGGCCCAGACTCCCGCCCTGCTGGTGCGGCAGGCCTCGTCGACGACCACGCCTCCGCGCGGTGCGACCTCGATCCCGACCGCTCGGGCGAGCTCGTCGCGCGCCGTGATCCCGATGGAGAAGACCACGAGATCGGCGCTGATGCTGCTGCCGTCGGTCAGCGCGACTCCGAGCACCGTCCCCGTCGGCGAGGTGAGGATCGCGGTGGGCCGGTTGCCGAGGTGCAGCGCGATCCCCTGCGCCGAGATGATGCGGCCGAGGGCCTGCCCGGCGCCCTCGTCGAGCTGCGCGCTCATCAGCCAGCGGCCGGAGTGGACGAGGGCGGTGCGCGCACCGAGCCGGTGCGCGCCTCCCGCCGCCTCGAGGCCGAGCAGACCGCCGCCGACCACGACCACGATCGCGGGGCGTCCGCGCCGGGCGCGGAACGCGGCGAGCTCGGCGACGAGCCCGTCCACGTCCTCGAGCGTGCGGTAGACGCGGCCGTGCTCGGCGCCCTCGATCGGCGGGACCGTGGCGGAGGAGCCCGTCGCCAGGACGATCTCGTCGCCCTCGAGGGAGCGGCCGTCCGCGAGCTCGACGCGCAGGCGGTCGGGATCGATCGCGACGACACGGGAGGAGGTGATCAGCCGCGCCGACTCCCACAGAGCGCCGTCGCCCAGAGTCAGGTCGTGCTCGCCGTCGAGGCGCTTCGAGAGTGCGACGCGGTCGTAGGGACGGTGCACCTCCTCGCCGAGGACGGTGATCTCCAGCGCCTGGTCGCCGGCCCGGGCGACGAGCGCGTCGACCAGGCGGTGCGCGGCGGGTCCCGCTCCGACGACGAGCACGCGTCGGGGCCGGGCGGCGGGGTTCGCTCCAGGAGTCATGACGTCCACCGTAGGGACGGCCCGTTTCCCCGCCGTTGCCCCTGTGTAACAGCGTGTGACGCGCGCCTCTCGGCGAGCGCCGCAGGCCGTGAGGGCTTCGTTACGCCCGTGACACCGAAGGCGTGCTCGCACGAAACGCGCGATCCCTACCGTTGCCTCATCGCGTCCGACCGGATGCGGTGGCCCACCCGCAGGAAGAAGGCGCAGCGATGACCCTCCTCGATCGGCTCGCCCCCGCGACCGCCACCACCTGGGTGCCGGTCTGCGCCGTCGGCGACCTCGAGCCGCTCTGGGGCGAGGCCGCCCTGGTCGGCGGTGTGCAGCTCGCCCTGTTCCTCCTGCCCGACGGGCGGGTGCGGGCCGTCTCGAACCTCGACCCCGCGACCGGCGCCGCCGTGCTCTCACGCGGCATCGTCGGCTCGCGTCTGGTCGACGGGGTGCAGCGGCCCACGATCGCCTCCCCCCTGCACAAGGACGTCTTCGACCTCGAGACCGGCGCCTGCTTCACACGAGCGGAGCTGCACCTCGCCACCTGGCAGGTGCGCGAGAGCGACGGCACGATCGAGGTCGCCCAGCGGACCGCTCTGGTCGCCGCGTCCCACGGGACCTCCGACGACGACGGGAGGCGTGCCGTCGCCGCGCTGGTCGAGGCGGTCCGCCGGGCCAACCCGGCGCTGGACGTGCTCGACTCCTTCGTCGACGTGCAGCAGCCCGACGTCCCCGCGACCCTGGGTTCTCTCGAGCCGGGCCGGCCGGCGGTGGTCGTGCCGCTGCTGCTCTCGGCCGGCTACCACGTGCACGTCGACCTCGCCGAGGCCGCGGCGGAGGCGGAGCGGCCGGTGCGGGTCTCGGGCGCGCTCGGACCCGATCCCCGCCTGGCGCGCGTGCTCGCCCGCCGGCTCCACGAGGCAGGGCTCGACGACGGCGACCGCGTCGTGCTCGCCGCTGCCGGCTCGAGCGACGCCGGTGCCGTCGCGGACTGCTGGACCACCGGCCGCCTCCTCGCCGCCGAGCTCGGCCGCGAGGTGAGCACCTCGTTCATCTCGGCCGCCGAGCCGCGGATCGCGGAGGCGGTCGCCGCCGAGCGCGCCGCCCACCCCGGCGCGCGCGTCGTGGTCGCCACCTACCTGCTCGCGCCCGGCTACTTCGCCGGCCTGGCCGCCTCCGCGGGGGCCGACCTCGCCTCCGCTCCCCTCCTCACCGCCGTCGATCCGCCCGCCCGCGAGCTGGTCGACATCGTCTCGGAGCTGTTCGGGCGCAACGCCTGACGCCTCCTCCCCGCACCACCACCGCTCCACCTCCCCGTCCCGAGCGCGCCCTCGCGCGCGCCGCCCACCCTCCGGAGGACCACGATGACTGCTGCACCCCCGACCACCGTCCCCACGACCGCCGCCACATCCACCGGCATCATCCGACGGCCGGGCCGCTGGATCGACGGCTGGAACCCCGAGGACCCCGCCCAGTGGGAGGCGGAGGGACGCTCCGTCGCCGCTCGCAATCTGAGGTGGTCGATCTTCGCCGAGTTCCTCGGCTTCGTCGTCTGGCAGCTCTGGTCGGTCGTCGTCGTCTCGCTGCCGGCGGCCGGGTTCGCCTTCGACACCGGGCAGATCTTCTGGCTCATCTCGATGCCGAGCCTCGTCGGCGCCACCCTGCGGATCCCGTATACGTTCATGGTCCCCCGCTTCGGCGGCCGCAACTGGACGATCGTGTCGGCGGGCCTCCTGCTGATCCCGAGCGTCGGACTCGGCATCGCGGTCTCGAATCCGGAGACCCCGTTCGGCGTCATGCTCCTGGTGGCCGCGCTCGCCGGCTTCGGCGGCGGCAACTTCGCCAGCTCGATGGCGAACATCACCTTCTTCTACCCGCACGCGCAGAAGGGCTGGGCTCTGGGGCTCAACGCCGCGGGCGGCAACCTGGGCGCCTCCGTCGCGCAGCTCGTCGTGCCGATCGCGATCACCGTCGGCGCCGCGGCCACGCTGAACCTGCCGATCGCCGGCTTCCTCTGGGTCCCCCTGATCGTCGTGGCGATGATCGGCGCCGCCAAGCGCATGGACAACCTCTCGACCGCGAAGTCCGACGTCGCCGCCTCCCTCGCCGCGCTCCGCGAGCCGCACCTCTGGCTGCTGGCCGTGCTCTACATCGGGACCTTCGGGTCCTTCATCGGATTCGCCGGCGTGTTCCCGAAGCTCATCGCCGACACCTTCCCCGAGTTCTCCGGCTTCGCCGTCGGCTCGGCGACGGTCGGCCTCGCGTTCCTCGGCTCCCTGGTGGGCTCGCTGTCCCGCCCCTCCGGCGGCCGTCTGGCCGACCGCTTCGGCGGAGCGCCTGTCACGGTCCTCGCCTTCGTCGCCATGGGCGCCGGGATCCTCGGCGTGATCGCGACACTGCCGCTCGGCAGCTTCTGGCTCTTCCTCGCCTGCTTCCTCGTGCTCTTCTCGGCGGCCGGCATCGGCAACGGCGCGACCTACCGCATGATCCCCACGGTGTTCGCCCTCCGCGCCCGCCAGCGCGGCGACGACGGCATCGGCGCCCAGCGCACGTCCGCCGCGGCGCTCGGCCTGATCTCGGCGATCGGCGCGTACGGCGGCTTCGTGATCCCCCAGCTGCTCGGCTTCTCCAAGACCGAGTTCGGCGACTACACCACGGCGCTGGGCTGGTTCGTCGGCGCCTACGCGGTGATGCTCGCGATCACGGCCGGCGTCTACCTCCGCCTCGCCGCGAAGACGGGGACCCGGATCTGACGATGAGCGCCCCCGCCCCGACCGACTCCCACTGCCCGTACTGCGCCCTGCAGTGCGCGATGACGCTGACACCCGCGGCGGGCCCCGTACCCGTGGCGGTCGAGGGGAGGGAGTTCCCGACGAACCGGGGCGGGCTCTGCGCCAAGGGCTGGACCTCCGCCGAGCTGCTGGCGAGCGGACAGCGCCTGGTCTCCCCGCTGCTGCGCGGCGCCGACGGCGTCCTCGCGGAGGCGTCGTGGGAGGAGGCGCTCGACGCGGTCGCCGGGGCGGTGCGCGGCGTCCGGGAGCGGCACGGCGCCGACGCGGTGGCCGTCTTCGGCGGCGGGGGCCTCACCAACGAGAAGGCCTACCAGCTCGGGAAGTTCGCTCGGATCGCTCTCGGCACCTCCCGGATCGACTACAACGGCCGCTTCTGCATGTCCTCGGCCGCGGCGGCCGGCAACCGCGCCTTCGGCGTCGATCGCGGACTGCCGTTCCCGGTGTCCGACCTCGACGACGCCGACACGATCCTGCTCCTGGGCTCGAACGTCGCCGCGACGATGCCGCCGCTTCTCGCCCACTTCGCCGGTGCCCGCTCGCGGGGCGGCCTGGTGGTCGTCGACCCGCGCCGCTCGGCCACCGCGCGGCTGACGGAGGACGGCGCCGGCACGCATCTGCAGCCCGCTCCCGGGACGGATCTGCCGCTCCTGCTCGGGCTGATCCACCTGGTCTTCGCCGAGGGCCTCGCCGACACCGCCTACCTCGCCGCGCGCACGACCGGCGCCGAGGCGGTGCGCCGCAGCGTCTCGGCGTGGTGGCCGGAGCGCACGTCCGCGGTCACGGGCGTGCCGACCACGCTCCTCCGCTCCCTCGCGCGCCGGCTCGCCGCGGGGCGGTCGTTCGTCCTGACCGGCCGCGGGGTCGAGCAGCACGTCGACGGCACCGACACCGCGACCGCCGCGATCAACCTCGCTCTCGTGCTCGGCCTGGTGGGCCGCGAGGGGTCGGGGTACGGCACGCTCACCGGTCAGGGCAACGGCCAGGGCGGACGCGAGCACGGCCAGAAGGCCGATCAGCTCCCGGGGTACCGCTCCATCCGCGATCCGGAGGCGCGGCGCCACGTCGCCGCCGTCTGGGACGTGACGCCCGAATCGATCCCCGGCCCGGGCCTGCCCGCCACCGCCCTGCTCGCCGAGCTCGGACGCTCCGTGCACTGCCTGCTGGTGCACGGCTCCAACGTGGTCGTCTCGGCTCCGGACGCCGACGCCGTCCGCGCCGGGCTCGAGGCCCTGGACACGCTGGTCGTCTGCGACTTCTTCCTCTCCGAGACCGCCGCGCTGGCCTATGTGGTGCTCCCGGTGCCGCAGTGGGCGGAGGAGGAGGGCACGATGACCTCGCTCGAGGGCCGGGTGCTCCGCCGCCGCCGGGCGATCGACCCGCCGGCGGGAGTGCGCAGCGAGCTCTGGATCATGAGCGAACTGGCGCGCCGTCTCGACGCCCCCTCGAGCTGGTCGACCGTCCCCGCGGAGGTGTTCGACGAGCTGGCCCGCGCGTCCGCGGGAGGCGTGGCCGACTACTCCGGCCTCTCGCACGCCCTGCTCGACACCGGGATCGCCGCCCACTGGCCCTACCCCGCGGGCGGCACGGGGACGCCGCGCCTCTTCGCTGAGCGCTTCGGGCACCCCGACGGCCGGGCGCGCCTGGTCGCCGTCATCCCCGCCGTCCCTGACGTCGTGGACCGCGGCGAGGAGCTGACCCTGGTGACCGGCCGCTACCTCCAGCAGTATCAGTCGGGCACCCAGACCCGGCGGGTCGCGGAGCTCGATGCGGCCCGCCCGGAGGCTCGACTCGAGATCCACCCGGCGACCGCCTCCCGGCTCGGCGTCAGCGACGGAGCACCTGTGGCGATCGGGAACGCGCGCGGCGTGGTCCGCGCCCGCGCGAGCGTCACCGCGGACATCCGCCACGACACGGTGTTCCTGCCCTTCCACTACGCGGGTGAGCAGTGCGCGAACCTCCTCACCGAGGCCGTCGTGGACCCGGTGTCGTCGATGCCCGAGTTCAAGCGCACGCGGGTCTGGGTCCGCGCGGAAGGGACGGCACATGCCTGAGACACCTCCCGAGCGGATCGTCCTGATCGGCTACGGACCCGTCGGCTCGCGCTTCGTCGAGGAGCTGCTGCCGGCCGTGCGGGCCGGTCTGGTCGCGCTGACGGTCGTCGGCGCCGAGGGCGACGACCCCTACAACCGTGTCCTGCTCGCGGAGTACGCCGTCGGCCGGGCGACCCGCGAGCGCCTCGACCTCGGCGACCGGACGGCGGCGGAGGCGGCGGGCGTCGTCCTGCGCCTGGGAGCGGCCGTCGTGGGGATCGACCGCGCGCGGAACGTCGTGCGGCTGCACGACGGCGAGCGGCTGCCCTACGACCGCCTCGTCCTGGCCACCGGCGCCCGGGCGAACGTGCCGACTCTCGCCGGGATGGAGCGGTCCCGACGCGAGCGGACGGTGCGCGCCGCCGATCCGGAGTCGCTCGACGCGGGCTCCCGGCCCCTCCCGGAGCGGGTGGTGGCGCTGCGCGACCTGGCCGACGCCCGGGTGGTCCGCGAGTCCGTGCGCTCCGGCGCGCGCCTCGTCGTGCTCGGGGCGGGAGTGCTCGGGATCGAGTTCGCCCTCGCGGCCGCCGAGCAGGGCGCGCAGGTGGTGGTGGTCTTCCACGGCGACATCCCGATGGCCCGCAATCTCGACACGGGCGGGGGCCGGATGCTGGCCGCGGCCGCCCGCGCGGCCGGCGTCGAGATGGTGGCGCACGCCCGGTCCGAGAGCGTCCTGCTCGCGCACGACGACCGCGGCCGTGCGCACTTCCAGGCGCTCGTCTGCGCTGACGGCAAGCAGATCGAGGGGGATCTGCTGGTGCTCTCGTGCGGTGTCGGTGCGCGGGTCGAGCTGGCCGCGGGCGCGGAGCTCGCCGTCTCGACCGGGATCCTGGTCGATGAGCAGCTGCGCAGCTGGAGCGACCCGGACGTCTTCGCGATCGGCGACTGCGCGCACGTCGCCCCCCGCGGCTCGGCCCTGCCCGACGGCCGCGTGCCCGGCGGACCGAGCGGACTGATCGGTCCGGGATGGGAGCAGGCGGACCGGCTCGCAGCGCGGATCCGGGCGGAGGCGGAGGGCCGCTGCGGCGAGGAGCGCGTCCCCGACGCCCGACCGGCGGTCGTGATGCTGAAGGCCGAGGGTGTCGACCTCGTGGCAGGAGGCGACGTGGCCCCGGAGCCGTGGGACCCGCACCGCCCGGGCGAGGAGCACCTCGAGGTGACGCTGTGGGCTGACCCCGCCCGCGGCGGCTACGCCAAGCTCGTGACCGCAGGAGGAGTGCTGCGCGGGTTCGTCTCGGTGGGTCTGCCCCGGGTCGGCGCCGAGCTCAGCCTCCTCTTCGAGCGGGGCTCGGAGCTGCCGGCGGACCGGTCGAGCCTCCTGCGTCTGGACGCCCCGGATGCGGGCGCCGCGGCGACCGGCGATCCGTTCGCCCCCGATGCCACGGTCTGCTGGTGCAACGGCGTGACGGCGGCGGTGATCACCGATGCGGCTGCGGCGGGACACGGGACGGTCGCCTGCGTCGGGCGGGCGACCCGCGCCGGCACGGGCTGCGGCGGCTGCACCGGTCGTATCGCCGAGCTGCTCGCGCGGACGGCGGTCCCCGCCTGATCGCCGCGAGGACCGGGCCTCGCCGCCTCAGCGGTCGAGCGCCTCCGCGAGGCGCCGGGTGACCGCCCGCAGTTCGAGCTCGACCCCGCGGACGCGCTCGTCGAGAGCCGCCGCGGTGTCGGCGGCCTGCTCGGCGGCCGTCGCACCCGCCGCCTCGGACGAGGCGCGGTCGGCCGCGACCGACGCGCTGAGCTCGTCCAGCGCCGCCCGGAGGCCCGCCGACTCGTCGCGCAGCACGGAGACGTCGCCCTGCACCGCGCTCAGCTCGCCGCGGAGCCCGGCCACCTCGTCGCGCAGGGCCGCCGTCTCGGCGCGCAGCTCCTCCGTGCGCAGCCGCGCCTGCTCGAACCAGGGGGCGACCAGCCGGTGCACGGCGTCGCGGAGCACGACGCCGCCGCGGCCGAGCCGGGTGGGCGCCGAGCCGGGGTCCTGGAGGAAGTCGTGGTCAGTGGTCATCGTCGTGGTCCCGTCCGGAGAAGCGGCGGTGGAGCACGTCCATCGCCCGCAGATCCTTGTCCATGATGTCGGCCTCGAGGGTGGTGTCGGCGAGGCGGTCGGCGAGGCCCGGCCGGGAGCGGCGCTCGAGCGAGGCCTCGATCAGCTCGACGGAGCGCTCGAACGAGAGCGGTCCGCGTGCCGCGGCCCGGCCCCGCCGACCGAGCGCCTCGAGGTCCACCGCCCCGCTCGCCACGTCCCGCATCGCCTCGAGGAGCGCCGGGGCGGAGCGGGTGATCTTGATGCAGTCGACGCCGTCGATGAGGAACTCCGCTACTCCGCTGGCCGCCGTCACGATCGGCACGGCGCCCGCCGCGGCCGCCTCGACCGGCGCGACGCCGAACGCCTCTCCGGCCCAGGTCGGGAAGAGGAACGCGTCGGCGCGGCCGTGCGCGGCGAGCACCTCGGCGTGGGGCGTCGGTCCGTGGAACTCGACCAGGCCGTCCAGGCCCGCCTCGTCCGCCCGGGCGCGCCAGCCGTCCACGTCTCCGTCGCCGTAGAGGTCCACACGGAAGTCGCGGGTCTCCTCCGCGAGAGACGCCGCCGCCTCCAGCACCAGCCCGACGCCCTTGTGCTCGCCGAGCGACGCGGCGAACGTGAACCGGGTGGTCCCGCCCTCGCGGTAGCGCCGCGGCTCCGCGGTGTCGGGGGGAACGGACACTCCCCGCCCGATCACCTCGACCTCGCCCAGGCTCAGCCCGCCGGCCTCGATCGCGTCGACGAGCGAGCGGCTGACCGCGACGATCTCGCCGCGGTCGAAGTGGTCGGGGGCCTGGGCGCCGTAAACGCGGAGCACGCGCTCGGGCAGCCCGTCGACCAGGGCGTTCGGGATGCGGTCGCCGAGGTTCCACATCCACGGCGCCTCCACCGCCCGCAGCAGGTCGATCATCGCGAGGCCGCCGATCCCGAGCAGGTTGAAGGCCACCACGTGGGTCGGCGCGAAGTCGCGCAGCTCCTCGAGCAGGATGCGGGTGTTCTCGAACCGCGAGACGGCGCTCTCGTGGTGCAGCAGCTGAGCGATCTCGCCGCCGGTCTGCGGCAGCGGGAAGTAGGTGCGCAGGCTCAGCGTGCGGTGCACCTCGACGCCCGAGGGCTCCGGCGGCAGGTAGGTCGGCGTGGTCAGCACGCGCACGGTGTGGCCGCGGGCCGCCATCGCCTCCGCGACGCGCGCACAGGTCATCTCGTATCCGCCGAGCACCTGCGGCGGGTAGAGGTTGCTCACGAACAGCAGGCGCATCAGCGCACCTCCCCTCTCGCGGACGCGTCCGCCGCGATCCGCGCCGTCACCTCGGGCGTGTAGGCCGCGCGGGCCTGGCGGTCGTTGCCGCCGTCCCAGTAGTTGACGAGGTAGAGCCCGGACTGCTGCGTGTGCGGCACGAACGGGAACAGCTGGGCCCGGGGCTCGATCTGCGCGATCCGGTAGCCGGCGTCGACCGCGCGCACGTGCAGCCAGATGTCGTCGGCGTCCGGGGCGATCTCGCGGAACGCCTCCCCGTGCGCGGCGATCTCGCCGAGGAGCGCGGCGGGCAGCAGCTGCCCGGAGACGGAGGTGCCGAAGACGTCGGTCGACGCGCGCGTGTCGGCGACCGGCGTCCAGCTCGTGTACGGAGCCACGGCGCCGTCGACGATCCCCACCCGGTGGGCGCGGTAGCAGAGCACGGTCTCGCGGGGGTAGCGCGAGCGGGCGTCGAGCAGGCCCCTCAGCCAGGTGCGCGGGTACACGATGTCGTCGTCGGAGGTGACGAGGTCGCGCTCCCCCGCCCGGCCCGAGAGCAGGTGCGGGTAGTACTTCGTGTGCACGCGGTAGCCGTCGACCAGGCGGATCTCGACGCCGCGGCGGCGGAGGCGGCGCAGCGGCGCGGGCAGGTCGGCGTGCAGGGCCGGGTCGTCGAGCCAGAGCACCAGGCGCGCGGGCCGGGCGTCGCCGCGGGCGATCGACTCGAGCGCCACGTGGACCCGCTGCAGCCGCTCGCCGTGCGTGGTCATCGTCACCACGACCTCGCCCGCCGGATCGACTGCGGAGCGGCGGGAGAATCGGTTGGCCAGGGCGAGCAGCAGCAGCTCGCGCCGGAGCGCGGGCGAGGGGTGGTCGATCGGCCGGGCGGCGATCACGGCGGCGCGGCGCTCCGAGAGGCGCTGAGGGGCGGAGCGGACGACCCGGGCCGCGGAGCGCAGCCGCGTGCGGGGGCGGACACGACGGCCCAGCGCCGCGAGGCGCGTGCGGGGCCGGACGCGCCGGCCGACGGCGGCGAGAGCGGGATGCATCGGTCCAGGTTAGCCGGAGGCGCCCGGGCGCCCTGCGCCGGTCAGGGCTCGTCGGCGACCGCGAAGGCCCGCACCGGGAAGGTCCCGAAGCCCCGCACCTTCGGCGGCACGGCGGTGAAGCGCGCCCCTGTCGCCGGCAGCCCGCCGAGGCCGGTGAGGTGCTCGACGACGTGCACTCCCGCGGCGAGGAGGGCCGAGTGCGCGGGCCGCGATCCGCCCGACTCCGTGTCGTCGATGTTCACCGAGTCGATGCCGACCAGCACCGCGCCGGCGGCGACGAGCGCCTCCGCCGCCTCGCCGCTGAGGAAGGGGGCGCCCCTGCCGTACCCGGGCGTGGCGAAGTGCGCGTCCCAGCCGGTGCGGAGGAGGACGGCGGCGCCGCGGACGTCGAGTCCCGCGACCGCGTCCGAGCCGATGCCCCGTTCGGTGGCTCCGGTCGCGTCGACCACGACGGTCGGCAGGTCGACCAGCGTCTCGAGCGGGAGAGCGGCGAGATCGGCTCCGCCCTCGTATCGGTGGAACGGGCTGTCGAGGTAGGTGCCCGTGTTCCCGATCATCTCGATGACGTCCATCGCGAACTCGGTGCCGGGTGCGTAGGAGGCGCGGGACGCCTCACGGGTGAGGTGCGGCCGGATGCGCGGAGCGGGCAGGCCCGGGTAGGTCACCAGCCCGTCCGCGACGGTGTGGCTGAGATCGACGAAGCGGCGCGAGGAGGTCATGCGCCCGATCCTGGCAGGGGCCGGATCGGGCGCACCATCGAGATGCCGCCCCGCGGGGCGGCGTTCCCGCCTCTACTTCTTCGGCAGCGCCGCCGACAGGTCCGCGATCAGGTCGGACGAGTCCTCGAGGCCCACCGAGAGGCGCACCAGCGACTCCGAGACCTCCAGCGGCGTGCCCTTCACCGACGCGTGCGTCATCTCGCTCGGGTAGCCGATCAGCGACTCGACGCCGCCCAGCGACTCCGCGAGCTGGAACAGCTCGGTCGACTCGGCGAACTTCCGGGCGGCGCGCGGCGTCGCGAGCTCGAGCGAGAGCATCCCGCCGAACCGCGACATCTGGCGCTTCGCCAGCTCGTGGCCGGGGTGCGAGGGCAGGCCCGGGTAGTGCACGGCCGTCACCGCCGGGTGCTCGACGAGGAACTCGGCGACCGCCTGCGCGTTGACGGAGTGGCGCTCCATCCGCACCCCGAGGGTCTTGATGCCGCGGACCGTGAGCCACGCGTCCATCGGGCCCGAGATCGCTCCGACCGCGAACTGCAGGAACGCGATCTTCTCGGCCAGCGGCCCCGAGCGCAGGGCGAGCGCGCCGCCGACGACGTCCGAGTGGCCACCGAGGTACTTCGTGGTCGAGTGCACGACCACGTCGGCACCGAGGGCCAGCGGCTGCTGCAGGGCGGAGGAGGCGAACGTGTTGTCGACGACGACGATCAGGTCGTGCGCGTGGGCCAGGTCGGCGAGCTCGGCGATGTCGCTGATGGTCATCAGCGGGTTCGACGGGGTCTCGACCCAGAGCATCTTCGTCTCACCGGGGACGATCGCCCGCTGCACCTCGCGGAGGTTCGACATGTCGACGGCCGTGTTGCGCACGCCCCAGGCGCTGTGCACCCGGTCGATCAGGCGGTGGCTGCCGCCGTACGCGTCGTTGCCCAGGACGACGTGGTCGCCGGGCGCGAGGGCGGCGCGCAGCAGGGTGTCCTCGGCCGCGAGGCCGGAGGAGAAGGAGTAGGCGACGTCCGCACCCTCGAGCGAGGCGATGAGCTCCTGGAGCGAGTCGCGCGTCGGGTTCGCCGAGCGGGCGTACTCGTAGCCGCCCCGGAGACCGCCGATGCCGTCCTGGACGAACGTGGAGGTCATGTAGACGGGCGGCACGACCGCCCCGGTGGTCGGATCGAACTCCTGGCCGGCGTGGATGGCGCGGGTGTCGAAGTGCTGCTTCTTGGGCATGGTGCGGGCTCCCTGGGTCGGAGGTGCGGAGGCGGCGGCCGTCAGGCCGTGGCGTAGGTGAGGAGGTCCTGTCGGGTGATCACCGCGACGGGCTTGCCCTCGTCGGTGACGAGGAGGGCGCTGTGCTCGGTGAGCGCGGCGCGGGCGGCGGTGATGCTCTCGCCGAGCCCGATCAGCGCGAGCGCGTCGCCCACGCAGTCGCCGAGCGGATCGTTCATCGAGGCGGATCCGGCGAAGACGCGGTCGAGCAGCTCGCGCTCGTCGACGGCTCCGACGACCTCGCCCATCACGACCGGCGGCTCGGCGGTCAGCACCGGGAGCTGCGAGACGCCGTACTCGGTCATGATGCCGATCGCGTCGCGGATCGTGTCGGTCGGGTGCGCGTGCACGAGCGCCGGGAGGTCGGCCTGCCCGCTCGCCGCCCTCGCGCGGAGCACGTCGCGGACGGTGCCCTCGTCGCGCATCTCGAGGAAGCCGTAGGAGCGCATCCAGCGGTCGTTGAAGATCTTGCCGAGGTAGCCGCGCCCGCCGTCCGGCAGGAGCACGACGACGACGTCGTCCGGCCCGAGACCGGCGGCGGCCTTGAGCGCGACGGAGACGGCGAGCCCGCTCGATCCGCCGACGAGCAGCCCCTCCTCGCGGGCGAGGCGGCGGGTCATCGCGAACGACTCGGCGTCGCTGGAGGCGATGATCCGGTCGACGACGCTCGGGTCGTACGCGCTCGGCCAGAAGTCCTCGCCGACGCCCTCGGTCAGGTACGGGCGACCGCCGCCGCCCGAGTAGACGGAGCCCTCGGGGTCGGCGCCGACGATCTGCACGCGGCCCTCCGACACCTCCTTGAGGTAGCGGCCGACGCCGCTGATGGTGCCGCCCGTGCCGACTCCCGCGACGAAGTGGGTGAGCCGGCCGGCGGTGTCGCGCCAGATCTCCGGGCCCGTGGTCTCGTAGTGGCTGAGCGGTCCATTGAGGTTCGCGTACTGGTTGGGCTTGAAGGCGCCGGGGATCTCGCGGGCGAGGCGGTCCGAGACGGAGTAGTAGGAGGCGGGGTCCTCCGGAGCGACGGCCGTCGGCGTCACGACGATCTCGGCCCCGTAGGCGGTGAGGACGTTGCGCTTGTCCTCCCCCACCTTGTCCGGCAGCACGAACACGCAGCGGTAGCCGCGCTGCTGCGCGACGAGGGCGAGGCCGATGCCGGTGTTGCCGCTGGTCGGCTCCACGATGGTGCCGCCGGGCTTCAGCAGCCCGTCGCGCTCGGCGGCGTCGATGATGCGGGTCGCGATGCGGTCCTTCGACGAGCCGCCGGGGTTCAGGTACTCGACCTTGACCAGCACGGTCGCCTGCACGCCCGCCGCGACCGGGCCCAGCTTCACCAGCGGGGTGTCGCCGATGAGGTCGAGGACCGAATCGGCGTAGGCCATCCCGGTCTCCGGGCGTGCGGGAAGGGCGCGATCCAGGCTCATCCCGCCAGCGTAGCAACCGGCTCCGGGCGTGTGACGGGGGTGGGCGGAGGCACAGGGAGCGGTCTCGGGAGGGGAGTGCCGCCGGTCGCGCCGGTGCCCTATCGTGGGGGTCCGCGAGCGCCGCGGTCGACCCGGAACGGACCCCGAATGACCTCACCGATCGCCGCACCGCCGCGGCGTCCGGCCGACATCCACCTCCTCCGCCTGCTCGGCCCGGCGCTGGTCGCCGGAGTCGCCTACCTCGACCCGGGCAACGTCGCCAGCAACATGACGGCCGGCGCCCGGTTCGGCTACCTCCTGGTCTGGGTGGTGGTGCTCGGCAACCTGATGGCCTGGCTCATCCAGTACCTCTCGGCGAAGCTCGGCCTGATGACCGGCCGCAGCCTCCCCGAGCTGCTCGGCGACCGCCTGCGCGGCCGCTGGGGCCGCCGGGCCTACTGGCTGCAGGCCGAGACGGTCGCGATGGCGACCGACCTGGCCGAGGTGATCGGCGGTGCGATCGCGCTCAACCTGCTCTTCGGACTGCCGCTGCTGGCCGGCGGCGTGGTCACCGGCGCGGTCTCGCTGGTGCTGCTGCTCGTGCAGACGCGGGGCGGGGCGCAGCCGTTCGAGCGGGTGATCACGGCGCTGATGGTGCTGATCGCCGTCGGCTTCACGGTCGGCGTGGTCGTCGATCCGCCGGACGCGGGCGCGACCGTCGCCGGTCTCGTGCCGCGCTTCGAGGGCTCGGAGTCGGTGCTGCTCGCCGCCTCGATCCTCGGCGCGACCGTCATGCCCCACGCGATCTACGCCCACTCCGCGCTCGCCCGCGACCGCTTCGGCCACGTCGAGGGCGTCGGCGCGCGCCGGAGGATCCTGGTCGCCACCCGGATCGACGTGACGATCGCCCTCGCGATCGCCGGCACCGTGAACCTCGCGATCCTGCTCCTCGCCGCGCACTCCCTCGCGGGAGTCGCCGGGACCGACAGCCTCGAGGGCGCCCATGCGGCCATCGGAGCGGCGCTCGGACCGGTGGTCGCGACCCTGTTCGCCGTCGGCCTGCTCGCCTCCGGCCTCGCCTCGACCTCGGTCGGCGCGTACGCGGGGGCCGAGATCATGCACGGTCTGCTCCAGGTGCGGGTGCCGCTCGTCGCCCGTCGTCTGGTCACGCTGATCCCGGCGCTCCTGGTGCTCGCGATCGGCTTCGACCCGACGCGCGCGCTGGTGCTCAGCCAGGTGGTCCTGTCGTTCGGCATCCCCTTCGCGCTCGTGCCGCTCGTGATCCTGACCCGCGACCGCCGCCTGATGGGCGACCAGACGAACCGCTGGTTCACCACCCTCGCCGCCGCCCTGGCCGCCGTCTTCCTCATCGTCCTGAACGGCCTGCTGCTCTGGCTCACCTTCGCCCCTTGAGCGGAGCGGCGGCGCACCGTCCCACTCCTCCGCGGCCTCCTCTCCCGCTGATCGAGCGGCCCGCTCCGCGGGCGCATCGAGATCCCCCTGACCGCGCATTGATCCGATCCGAAGCCTCGCTCGTTATCCTCTGAGAGCGCCTCTCAGGCGCCTGCGCCCGCCACAGGCGCCTTCCGCCCTCAGAACGAGAGACGCCGCCGTGCCCAAAGACACGATGTCCGCCAAGAACCGCGCCCGACAGGAGAAGCTCGAGGCCTACAAGCGCGAGCAGGACCGCCGCAAGCGCGGCTCCCGCATCTGGATCTGGTCGCTGTCGGCCCTGGCCGTCCTCGCTGTCGGCGGGATCGTCGCGGTCACCGTCTTCGGGAACCAGCAGATCGTCGAGGCGCGCGAGATCGACGGCCTGCAGACCTTCGACAACGACGCCACCCACGTCGCCGGCGCCGTCGACTACCCGCAGACCCCGCCGGCGGGCGGCCCGCACAACGCCGTGTGGATGAACTGCGGCGTCTACGACGAGCCCGTCCCGAACGAGAACGCGGTGCACGACCTCGAGCACGGCGCCGTCTGGGCCACCTACGACCCCGAGCTCCCGCAGAGCGAGGTCGACGCGCTGATCGCCGCGATGCCCGACACCTACTCCGTCGTCTCGCCCTACGAGGGCCTCGAGTCGCCCATCGTGCTGAGCGCCTGGGACGCCCAGGTCGCGATCGACTCGCCCGAGGACCCCCGCATCGACGCCTTCGTCGAGCGCTTCTGGCAGTCCTCGAGCGCTCCGGAGCCCGGCGCCCCCTGCACCGGAGGGATCGATGCGCCCGGCAAGCAGTAGGGGCCGGATCCTCGTCGCCGCGGTCGCCGTGGTCGCGCTCCTCCTCGGGGCGGCCGGCGGCTACCTCTTCGGCGCGCTCGCTCCGTTCGCCTCCGCCGCGACGCCCTCGAGCGCCAGCGCCGAAGCGGGCTTCGCGCGCGACATGCAGGTGCACCACCTGCAGGGCGCCGAGCTGGCGATGATCGCCCGCGAGCGCAGCGCCGACGACGAGGTCCTCACCGTCTCGAAGGACATCCTGCTCACCCAGCAGCAGCAGGCCGGGCAGCTCTTCGGCTGGCTGAACTCGTGGGGCCTGCCGCAGGCTGCTCCGGAGCCCTCGATGACCTGGATGGGCCGGCCGACCCTGGCCGGAGCCGCCGACGAGCACTCGTCGATGGGGATGGGGACCGAGGACGGCGTCGTGCCCGCGAGCATGCCCGGTCTCGCGACACCGGACCAGATCACCGCCCTCAGCAGCGCGTCGGGCCGCGACTTCGACCGGATGTTCCTCGAGCTGATGATCGCCCACCACCGCGGCGCGATCGACATGGCCGAGGCGCTGCTCGCCCGGAGCCGCGTGACGGTCGCCACCGACTTCGCCTCCTCCGTCGTGAAGGCCCAGGAGGCCGAGATCTCGCTGATGGAGCAGATGCTCGAGGACCGGCCGGTGGAGTGACCGCCTCCGGCGCGCACGACATCGGCTGAGACTGGTGCGCCTCCCCACCCGGGAGGGGCACGTGCTCTCCGCCGACGTCGTGCACGGGGCCTGGCGACTCAGACGGCGTCGGCTGCGAGTAGCCCCGCGGAGTCCGGCCGCCGATCCACGGCTCAGCCCTGGAGTGCCGACTCCGTCTGCTGCGCGTAGAGCGAGGCGTAGAGGCCGCCGAGGCCGAGCAGCTCGCGGTGGGTGCCCGATTCGACGATCCGGCCGCCCTCGACGACGTGGATGACGTCGGCCGACACGATGGTCGAGAGCCGGTGGGCGATCGCGATGGTGGTGCGGCCGCGGGCGGCGTCGTCGAGCGCGGTCTGGACGATCCGCTCCGAGACGGTGTCGAGGGCGCTGGTCGCCTCGTCGAGGATGAGGACCGCCGGGTCCTTCAGCAGGACGCGCGCGATCGCGAGCCGCTGCTTCTCGCCTCCGGAGAGCCGGTAGCCGCGCTCGCCGACCAGCGTGTCGTAGCCGTCGGGGAACGACGTGATCGTCGCGTGGATGTTCGCGGCGCGGGCGGCCGCCTCCAGCTCCTCCTGCGTCGCGTCCGGGCGGGCGTAGCGGAGGTTGTCGCCGATCGTCGCGTGGAAGAGGTAGGTCTCCTGGCTAACGATGCCGATGTGCGAGACGAGCGACTCCTGCCGCAGCTCGCGCACGTCGGTACCGGCGAAGCGCACCGCTCCCCCGGCCACGTCGTAGAGGCGCGGGACGAGGTACGAGATGGTGGTCTTGCCCGCGCCGGAGGGACCGACGAAGGCGACGAACTGGCCCGGCTCGATCGCGACCGAGACGTGGTCGAGCGTCGGGCGCGCGTCCTGCGCCTGGTCGGGGTAGCGGAAGACGACGTCGTCGAGCTCGACCCGGCCGAGCTCGCCCGAGACCTCGCGTGCATCGGCGCGGTCCGTGATCGCCGGGCGCAGGTCCAGGTACTCGAAGATGCGGGCGAACAGCGCTCCGGCCGTCTGCAGGTCGAGCGCGACGCGCATCAGGCCCAGGAGCGGCCACATCAGGCGCGCCTGCACGGTGGTGAAGGCCACGACGGTCCCGGCGGTGACGGTGGTGCCGCCGAGGATCAGCCAGGCGGCCACGAGGTACACGATCACGGGGATGACGGAGAGGAAGATCTGCACCATCGCGAAGAACCACTGGCCGGACATCTGCTGCCGCACCTGGAGCTCGATCTGCCGGCCGTTCTCGTCGGCGTAGCGCGTCACCTCCGACTCCTGGCGGCCGAAGCTCTTGGCCAGGAGGATGCCCGAGACGCTCAGGGTCTCCTGGGTGATCGCGGTCATCTCGGACAGCGACTCCTGCGTCTTCGTCGCGATGCGCGCCCTCACCTGGCCGACGCGGCGCTGGGCCACGACGAGCACCGGAGTGAGGACGAGGGCGACGATCGTCATCTGCCACGAGAGCAGGAGCATCGCGACGACGGCCGCGATCACGGTGACGGTGTTGCCGAGGACGCTCGAGACGGTGTTCGTGAGCACGTTGGCCACGCCGCCCACGTCGTTGGCGAGGCGCGACTGGATGACGCCGGTGCGGGTGCGGGTGAAGAAGCCGAGCTCCATCGCCTGCAGGTGGCGGAAGAGGCGGATGCGCAGCTCCCCCATGACCGTGTTGCCGACGGTCGCGGTGAGGTAGGTCTGCCAGACGCCGAGGATCGCCGAGAACGCCCAGACCAGCACCATGACGCCGACCAGCTCGAGCAGC
>NZ_PSVD01000025.1:0-37325 GCF_002932035.1 Rathayibacter sp. AY1F6
ATCCGCAGCTCGGCGGCGAGGTGGTGGACGGTGAAGCGCCGATCGAGGTAGCGCTCGTTGACGAGGGCGGCCGCTCGACGTCGTCGCCATCGCGGCGGCCGCCCTCGTCAACGAGCGCTACCTCGATCGGCGCTTCACCGTCCACCACCTCGCCGCCGAGCTGCGGATGCCCGCCCTGCTGCTGCGGCTGCGGTTCCGCCGCTGCTACGGGCTCGGCCTCGACGAGCACCTCGCCCTCCGCCGACTCGAGCTGGCCGCCGTCCTGATGACGAGCACCCCCGTCGCTCTCGGCGGCCTCGACCGCATCGCCCGGGGCTCCGGCTACCGGGGCACCGCCGAGCTGGACCGCGACCACCGGAGGCACCGCCGGTCCTCCGCGCTGGCCGCCTGGTTCCGGGCCGCCCCGCGTCCCGAGCGCGAGCACCGGCCCGGCACCCGGCCCGAGGAGGAGCTGCTCGCCGCAGCGCCGGGCGCCGCGACGCCGGACCGCCCCAGCAGCGTCCGCTCGGCACCTGTCACCCCGCTGAGGCGCCGCGCCTGAGCCCGGCCGCGGAGCGGTACAGTGCCACGATGCGCACCTCCGGAACCCGCCGATGACGGCCGTCCGCTACGTCGCGATCGGCGATTCCTTCACCGAGGGCGTCGGCGACGAGCGGCCGGACGGCACCCCGCGCGGCTGGGCCGATCTGACGGCCGCGGGATGGGCGGCGGCCACGGGCGAGCGGATCGAGTACGCCAATCTCGCGATCCGGGGCCGGCTCATCGCGCCGATCCTCGCCGAGCAGCTCGAGCCCGCGCTCGCCCTGGGCCCGACCCACCTCTCCTTCAACGGAGGCGGCAACGACATGCTGCGCCCGCGCGCCGACATCGAGCGGATCGCCGACGCCTACCTCCGCGTCCTCGCGCGCTGCGACGAGCAGGGCGTCGTGCTGATCGCCCTGGCCGGCGCCGACCCGTCGCCGCGGCTCCCGCTCGGCTCGCTCATCCGCCGCCGCGGGGACGCGCTGACCGACGCCGTCCTGCGTCGGACGAGCCATCGGACCGACGTGGTCGTCGCCGACAACTGGCACGACCCCGCTTTCGCCGATCCGGAGCTGTGGTCGGAGGACCGCCTGCACCTCGGCCCGCGGGGGCACCGGCGGGTGGCCGACCGGGTCCTGCGGGCGCTCGGGCTCACACCGCCCGCCGCGCTGCCCGACGCTTCCGAGCCCGCACTCCGGCGCGGCGGAACCGTGCAGTACTACCGGCAGCACGTCGCGCCGTGGGTGCAGCGCAGGCTCACCGGCACGTCCTCCGGGGACGGCCGCGCCGCGAAGTACGCGGGCTTCGTGCCGATCGACCCGGTCTGACGCCTCCTCCGAGGAGCACGGCCCTCGTTCGATGGGCAGGGATCTCCCCTGAGGCGCTCAGCGGCGACCACTCGTGGCCGCTCGACGGCGTCGAGCGCTCAGTGCCAGCCGTACCGCGCCGAGAGCACCCGGGCGACGGCGTCGTACCGAGCACGCTCCAGAGCTGCTCCTTCGCGACGCATCCCTGCGGGGTGCACGCGGAACACGCGCTCCGGGTCGACCCAGCTGGGGCGCCCGTCCGGGTCCCAGCCGCCGGTCCCGACGGCCAGGTAGTCGGAGTGCTCCTTCGAGCTCAGCCGCACGGCGAGCACCGTCCCCGACTTCTCGACCGCGAGCACGAGCACCGGGCGGTCCTTGCCGCGGCCGTCGTCCTCCTCGTACGGCACCCAGGTCCAGACGACCTCGCCCGGGTCCGGGTCGCCGTCGGGCGTGGGCGCGTAGCCCAGGCGGACCCCGCGGAGCCGCGACGGGTCGACCTCGACGGTGCGGCCCACTCCGCTCGCGCCCGGGGTCGGCGCCGTCGTGCTCAGGTACGGGCGCTGCGGGCGGGGCCCGGCGTCCGGCCGCGGGGCGACCGCGCGGCCGAGGAGTCGGAGGAGCAGGGACACGACCGAGCGCGAGGAGGGCACCCCGGAACCCTAGCCCGGATTCTCAGCCGCCCGCCCGCGGGGGCGCGCCCGGCGGTCGCCCGGCCCGGACGCGCCGACGGGGTGCCGGCTCCGGAGAGCCGGCACCCCGTCGGGTGCTGTGGATTAGGGGGTCAGTCCGCCAGGACGTAGCCCGCCTCTCCGTGGATGGCCGTGTCGATGCCGGCGATCTCGTCCTCGTTCTTCACGCGGAAGCCCATCGTCTTCTGGATGATCCAGCCGATGAGGAGCGTCATGACGAAGGAGTAGGCGAGGACGGTGAAGGCCGCGAGGGCCTGCTTGCCGAGCTGGCTCGCGTCGCCGGTGAGGAACAGGCCCACGCCGGTGCCGAAGAAGCCGATGTAGAGCGTTCCGATGAGGCCGCCGACCAGGTGCACGCCGACCACGTCGAGCGAGTCGTCGTAGCCGAGGCGGTACTTGAGGTCGATCGCCAGGGCGCAGACGGCGCCGGTGATGACGCCCAGGACGATCGCCCAGAACGGCGACAGGCTGGCGCACGCCGGGGTGATCGCGACGAGGCCCGCGACCGCGCCCGAGGCGGCGCCGATCGAGGTGGGCTTGCCGTCCTTGATCTTCTCGACGACGAGCCAGCCGAGGATCGCGGCGGCCGGAGCGGCGATGGTGTTGAGGAAGGCGACGGCCGCGATGCCGTCGGCGGCGAGCTCGGAGCCGGCGTTGAAGCCGAACCAGCCGAACCACAGCAGTCCGGCGCCCAGGAGCACGAACGGCGGGTTGTGCGGCTGGTGCGCGCCCTTGGTGAAGTTGACGCGCTTGCCGAGCACCAGGGCGAGGGCGAGGGCCGCCGCTCCGGCGTTGATGTGGACGGCGGTGCCGCCCGCGAAGTCGATCGCGCCGACGCCGTAGGCGATCCAGCCGCCGTCGACGACGGTGGCGTCGTCGCCGAGGGTGAAGTTGAAGACCCACGAGGCGACCGGGAAGTAGACGACGGTGGCCCAGACGCCGGCGAAGACCATCCAGGCGCCGAACTTCGCGCGGTCCGCGATGGCGCCGGAGATGAGCGCGACGGTGATGATCGCGAACGTCGCCTGGAACGCGGCGAAGGCCAGCGTCGGGAAGGCCGACGTCTGCTCGCCGAGCGCGTCGTTGTAGATGCCCTGCAGGCCGATCTGGGCGGTGTCGATGCCGAGGACGCCGTCGATGCCGACGAAGGTGTCGGTCCCTGCGGGGCCGGACGGGCCGTTGCCGAACGCGATCGCGTAGCCGTACAGGACCCAGAGGACCCCGATGAGGCCCATGGCTCCGAAGCTGAGCATCATCATGCTGATGACGCTCTTCGCACGCACCAGGCCGCCGTAGAAGAAGGCGAGCCCGGGGGTCATGAGCAGGACCAGCGCGGCTGCGATGAGCAGGAACGCGGTATTGCCTTGATCCATTGTTGAACCTCTCGTGAGTGTGCAGAGAAAAGCCCGGAGCGAGGACGCTGCGTCGGAGCACGGCCTGGGGACACGCGGGTGTCGGGTCACCTCGGGTAGCCGACAGTCTGGTGGCGCGAGGTTTCGTCCCGTGAGGCACCGCGTTTCGCGGAGGTTACGGCCGAGGCCCCTGTGTAAAAAGCGCGTTACGGCGCGCCGGCGGACGGCACGACGACGACCCCGGGAACGCCGGGAGGAGAGCGGATCCGCCCCTAGGAGCGGGGCGCCATCGAGGTGAGCGCGATGAGCCGCGACATCGAGCGCAGGTACTTCTTGCGGTAGCCGCCGCTCAGCATGTCGCCGCCGAAGACCTCATCGAGGGGCGTCCCGGAGGCGAGGACCGGGATCTGCGCGTCGTAGACCCGGTCGATGAAGGCCACGAGGCGCAGGGCGTCGGTCTGGTCGGTCAGAGCGGTGACGCCCCGGAGCGCGATGGTGTCGACGCCGTCGATCACCTTGATGTAGCGGGAGGGGTGCACGGTGCCCAGGTGGTGCACGGCCTCCGCGAACGGGTCGTCGGTGACGACGGAGCCTGCGGGGGCGGCCGCGACTAGAGCGTCGATCTCCTCGTCGGTGCGCACCACGGCGTGGCCCTCGATGTCGCGGCGCCGGTAGTCGGTGCCGTCGATCCGCATCGTCTCGAAGTGGGCGGCCATCGACTGGATCTCGCGGAGGAAGTCCGCCGCGGCGAAGCGCCCCTCGCCCAGCGCGTTGGGCGGGGTGTTCGAGGTCGCGGCGATGCGGGTCCCGGAGGCGACGAGCTCGCCGAGGAGCCGCGTCATCAGCATCGTGTCGCCCGGGTCGTCCAGCTCGAACTCGTCGATGCACAGCAGCGCCGAGCCCTTGAGGAGCGAGACGGTCGCCGCGTAGCCGAGCGCGCCGACGAGCGCGGTGTACTCGATGAACGTCCCGAAGTAGGTGCGGCCCGGCACCGCGTGCCAGATCGCCGCGAGCAGGTGGGTCTTGCCGACGCCGAAGCCGCCGTCGAGGTACACGCCTGGCTTGACCGCGGGGGCCTTCTTCCGGCCGAAGCCCAGGAAGCCGCCTCCGCCTCCCTTGGATCCGCCGCCGGCGGCGAACGCGCGCAGAGCCTCCACCGCGTCGGCCTGCGAGGGGTACTCCGGGTCGGGACGGTAGCTCTCGAAGGTGGCGCCCTCGAACTGGCGCGGGGGCACCAGCGTCGACGCGATCTCGTGCCCGCTGATCTGGGGCGAGCGGGCGGTCAGGCTGCTCGTCGATCGGACGTCGTCGGGGCTCACTCGCGTCTCGCATCCTGCGCACGGCGGGGGTCAGTGCGCTCAGTGGCGGCGGCCGCACCGGGCACGGAGCCGCCGCGGTTCTGTGTCGAACTCTTACGGCGCCCTCCGTGCGGCGTCGTCCGCGGACGCGTACTGTCGCTGAAGGGCGGGCTCCAGCGTAGCCCGCCGTGGAATCACGCCCGCGCTCCGCGCACCATCCTGGAGGTCCTCCTTGTCCGTCGAAACCGATCCGTCGCCGAAGTTCGCCTCCTACGCGCACCCCGAACGGCTCGTCAGCGCCGACTGGCTCGAGCAGCGCCTCGGCACTCCCGGTCTCGTCGTCGTCGAGTCCGACGAGGACGTCCTGCTCTACGAGACCGGCCACATCCCCGGCTCCGTCAAGATCGACTGGCACACCGACCTCAACGACCCGGTGCAGCGCGACTACATCGACGGTGCCGCGTTCGCCGCGCTCGTCGGCGGCAAGGGCATCGCCCGCGACACCACCGTCGTCGTCTACGGCGACAAGAACAACTGGTGGGCCGCCTACGCGCTCTGGGTCTTCACCCTCTTCGGTCACGAGGACGTCCGTCTGCTCGACGGCGGCCGCGACAAGTGGCTCGCGGAGGGCCGCCCGACGACCACCGACGCCTCCTCCCCGGAGCCCGCCGAGTACCCCGTCGTCGAACGCAGCGACGCCGAGATCCGCGCCTTCAAGGACGACGTCCTCGCGCACTTCGGCAACCCGCTGATCGACGTCCGCTCCCCGGAGGAGTTCACCGGGCAGCGCACCACGGCGCCGGCCTACCCGGAGGAGGGCGCCCTGCGCGCCGGTCACATCCCGAGCGCGCAGAACGTGCCGTGGGGCAGGGCCGCCGCCGAGGACGGCACCTTCCGCCCCCTCGACGAGCTGAACGGCATCTACCGCGAGGGCGCGGGGCTGAAGGACGGCGACTCCGTCATCGCCTACTGCCGGATCGGCGAGCGCTCCGCCCACACCTGGTTCGTGCTGACCCACCTCCTCGGCTTCGAGGGCGTCCGCAACTACGACGGCTCCTGGACCGAGTGGGGCAGCGCCGTCCGCGTCCCGATCGTGCAGGGCGCCGAGCCCGGCGAGGCCCCCGCGGCCCGCTGACGCGTCACGACGGAGGCCGGGAGCGCCGATCCGCCCGTCGACGGGCCGGATCCGGGCTCCCGGCCTCCGCTGCGACCGCCCGCCGCCCCTCCCCCGATGAGACACTGGACCGGATGACCGACACCACGCTCCCCGACGCTCTGCGCGACATCCGCGAGGAGTTCCTCGCCCTCGAGAAGCCGGAGCGCCTGCAGCTCCTGCTCGAGTTCTCGAACGAGCTCCCCGACCTGCCCGAGCGCTACCGCGACCACCCGGACCTCTTCGAGCGCGTGGAGGAGTGCCAGGCGCCCGTCTTCATCGTCGTCGACGTCGAGGGCGGGATCGTGCACCTGCACGCCACGGCTCCCCGCGAGGCGCCCACGACGCGCGGCTTCGCGTCGATCCTGGCGCAGGGCCTGGCCGGGCTCACCCCCGAGCAGGTGCTCGCCGTCCCCGACGACTTCCCGCAGACCATCGGCCTCTCGGAGGCGGTCTCGCCGCTGCGCCTGCGCGGCATGACTGCGCTGCTCGGCCGTACCAAGCGGCAGGTCCGCGCGCACCTGGCCGCATGATCCTCCGGCCGCTCGTCCCCGCGGGTCCGCCGATCGTGATCGGCGAGGAGGGCGCGCGAGCGGCGGTCGCGGACGCCTGGCGTCCCGACGAGGCGGTGCGCGTGCGCCTGAACATGATCGCGAGCGTCACCGGCTCCAGCACCGGCTCCGACGGCACGAGCGAGACGCTCACCAACCGCGTCGACCGCACGATCCTCGGAGTCGTCCGCGAGCAGGCCGACGTCGTCCTCGTCGGAGCCGCGAGCGTCCGCGCCGAGGGCTACCGCGTCCCCCGGCGGGTCCCGCTCGCCGTCGTCTCCGCCTCGGGCGATCTCGCCGGGCACCGCCTGGAGCTGCAGGAGGGCTCCCGGGTCCTGCTGCTGGTGCCGGAGTCGCGCGGCGCGGTGGAGGGGCTCCCCGCCGGCGTCGAGGTCGTCCCGGTCCCGTCCTCCTCGGAGCGGATCGGCGTCGACGAGCTCCTGGAGGCTCTCGCCGGGCTCGGCCTGCACCGCGTCGTCTGCGAGGGCGGCGCCTCGCTCTCGGGCCAGTTCCTCGCCTCGGGCCGGGTCGACGAGCTGTGCCTCACCACCTCGCCGCGCGTCGTCCTGCCGGGCCTCCCGGTCGCGACGGGCACGGCCGTCGTCGACGACGCCTACGCCCTGACGCTCCTGGCCGCGGACGATTCGGGGGCCGTCTACGCCCGCTGGAGCCGCACGCGCTGAGAGCCGCCCACCCGGCGTGCCTCCGCGTCCCGGGCGCGTCGGAACCCTAGTCTGCGACCGTGCCCGAATTCCCAGCGTCGTCCCAGCTCCCCGAGGAGTTCCGGGTCGCGACGGAGTCGATCCGCGCCGCTGCCACGCGCGCCGAGCTCACCGTGTCCGAGATCGCCTCGCCGTCGGGTCTTGCGCCCTGGGCCCTCGCCCTGTCGGGCGACGTCGCGCCCCACGCGCACGGACGCGACTCCGAGCTGGGCACGGGGCGCTTCATCCTGCTCTACGACCCCGAGGAGCCCGAGCAGTGGGGCGGCCCCTTCCGTGTCGTCTGCTTCGCCCAGGCCCCGCTCGAGGTCGAGATCGGCACCGATCCGTTCCTCGCCGAGGTCGCCTGGTCCTGGCTCATCGACGCCCTCGGGGCGCGGGGCGCCTCCTATTCCGCCGCGTCCGGCACGGCCACCAAGGTTCTCTCCACCGGTTTCGGCGAGCTGGCCGCTCAGGGGGACGGTGCGCAGATCGAGATCCGCGCCTCCTGGAGCCCGGATGATGCGCAGCTCGCCGCTCACGTGGAAGGGTGGGGGGAGCTGTTGTGCATGCTCGCGGGTCTCCCGCCCGTATCGAGCGACGGTGTGACCCCGCTCGCCTTCCGACGGAACAACCGTGACTGATTACCGTGTCCTCTCCACGCCCGACGAGTTCCTCGCCGCGGTCGACGCCCTCGCCGCCGGCGAGGGCCCCGTCGCCGTCGACGCCGAGCGCGCCTCCGGCTTCACCTACTCGCAGCGCGCGTACCTGATCCAGGTCTACCGGCGCGGCGCCGGCGCGTTCCTCTTCGATCCCCCCGCCATCGGCCGGATGGACGCCCTGCAGGCGGTCATCGGCCAGGAGGAGTGGGTCCTCCACGCCGCCAGCCAGGATCTCGCCTGCCTGCGCGAGGTGGGCCTGGACCCGGTGCGGATCTTCGACACCGAGCTCGCCGCCCGGCTCCTCGGACTGCCCAAGGTGGGCCTCGGCGCCGTCGTCGAGGACCTCCTCGGCATCCACCTGGCCAAGGAGCACTCGGCCGCCGACTGGTCGACCCGCCCCCTCCCCCAGAGCTGGCTCGTCTACGCCGCGAAGGACGTGGAGCTCCTCGTGGACCTCCGCGACCGCATGGAGGAGATGCTCATCGCCGCGCGGAAGACGCGCATCGCCCGCGAGGAGTTCGAGGCGACGCTCGCGCGCGCCCCGAAGGCGGTCCCGCCGGATCCGTGGCGCCGCCTCTCCGGCATGCACTCGCTCCGCGGCCCGCGCCCCCTCGCCGTGGCGCGCGAGCTCTGGCTGGCCCGGGACGCGTTCGCCCGCGAGCGCGACATCGCTCCCGGCCGCCTGATCCCCGACTCCTCGATCATCGCGGTCGCCCGCAACATCCCGACCAGCATCGGCCAGCTCTCGGGCCGCCGCGATTTCACCGGCCGCGCCAGCCGCGGCGAGGTCGAGCGCTGGTGGGCCGCGATCGAGCGCGGGACGACGACCGAGGACCTGCCGAGCCCGACCCGCCCTGCCGCCGACACGCTCCCCCCTCCGCGCGCGTGGGGCGATCGCAACCCGGCCGCCGACGCCCGTCTGAAGGCGGGACGCGCCGTGGTCACCGAGATCGCCGAGCTGCTCTCGCTCCCGGTCGAGAACCTGCTCACGCCGGAGCTGCTGCGCCGGGTGGCCTGGAACCCGCCCGAGCCGTTGACCGCGGAGTCGGTCGCCGCGGAGCTCACCCGCGCCGGCGCCCGCGCCTGGCAGGTCGAGGCCACGTCGGGCTCGATCGCCACCGCGTTTGTCGAAGCGGCCCAAGCGCCGGCCGAGGGCACCGAAACCCCTTCGTAGGAAGCGGCAAAGGATTCCGGCTGCGCGGTGCCGGTTCCTACGATCGACGGCGACCGTGAGTTCCTGGGAGGCATTGTGGCCGAGAGATCCGAAGTCGTGTTCGTCGACGGAGTCCGTACTCCGTTCGGGCGTGCCGGCGAGAAGGGCATGTACTGGCAGACCCGAGCCGACGACCTCGTCGTCAAGGCGATGATCGGTCTGCTGGAGCGCAACGGCGCGCTGCCGAAGGAGCGGGTGGACGAGGTGGCGATCGCCGCCACCACCCAGCAGGGCGACCAGGGCCTGACCCTCGGCCGCACGGCGGCGCTGCTCGCAGGGCTGCCGAAGTCGGTGCCCGGCTTCGCCATCGACCGCATGTGCGCCGGAGCGATGACCTCGGTCACCGCGACCGCGGGCGGCATCGCGTTCGGCGCCTACGACGTGGTCCTCGCCGGCGGCGTGGAGCACATGGGCCGGCACCCGATGGGCTTCGGCGCCGACCCCAACCCGCGCTTCCTCTCCGAGCGCCTCGTCGGCGAGGACGCGCTCAACATGGGCCGCACGGCGGAGCGGATCCACGACCGCTTCCCGCACCTGACGAAGGAGCGCGCCGACCACTACGCCCTGCGGAGCCAGCAGAAGCTCGCCGCCGCGTACGCCGTCGGCAGCATCCAGCCGGACCTCGTCCCCGTCGCCACGCGCAGCGCCGCGGGCTGGGGCCTCGCGACCGCCGATGAGGCACCGCGCCCCGAGACGACCCTCGAGGGCCTCGCGGGCCTGCGGACCCCGTTCCGCCCCCACGGCCGGGTGACCGCGGGCAACTCCTCCGGGCTCAACGACGGGGCGACGGTGTCGCTCCTGGCCAGCGCCGAGGCCGCGCAGGAGCTGGGCCTGTCCGCGAAGATGCGGATGGTGAGCTTCGCGTACGCCGGCGTCGAGCCCGAGATCATGGGCATCGGCCCGGTCCCCTCGACCGAGAAGGCGCTCCGCAAGGCGGGCCTGGGCATCGAGGACATCGGGCTCTTCGAGCTCAACGAGGCGTTCGCCGTGCAGGTGCTCTCCTTCCTCGACCACTTCGGCCTCGACGACGACGACCCGCGCGTCAACGAGTACGGCGGAGCGATCGCGATCGGCCACCCGCTCGCCTCCTCCGGGGTCCGGCTGATGATCCAGCTGGCCCGGCAGTTCGAGTCGCACCCCGAGGTGCGCTTCGGAGTGACGGCCCTCTGCGTCGGCCTCGGCCAGGGCGGCACGGTGATCTGGGAGAACCCGCACTACGACGGCAAGCGCGGACGACGGAAGGGACGCTGACCCATGCTCGACGGATTCGAGAACCTCGTGGACCTCGCCGAGGGCGAGGTCGTCACCCACTCCTACGTCCGCGACGTGCCGCTGCCCAGCGGCCGCACGCTCGCCCTGATCACGCTCGACAACGACCGCGACCACACCCGCCCCAACACCTTCGGGCCGGCGTCGCTCTTCGAGCTGGCGGACGTCCTCCTGGCGCAGAAGGAGCGCGCCTCGCGGGGCGAGATCCAGGCGGTCGGCATCACCGGCAAGCCGTTCATCCTCGCCGCGGGAGCCGACCTCAGCAAGGTCGGGGCCATCCCGAGCCGTGAGCTGGGCCGCCAGCTGGCGCGCCTGGGCCACCGCACGCTGGGGATGCTGGCCGAGCTGGGCGTGCCGTCCTTCGCCTTCATCAACGGCCTCGCCCTGGGCGGCGGCACCGAGATCGGCCTGAACGCCGACTACCGCACCGTCGACTCCTCCATCCCCGCGCTCGGGCTCCCCGAGGTCTTCCTCGGCATCATCCCCGGCTGGGGCGGCGCGTGGCTCCTGCCGAACCTGATCGGCATCGAGAACGCCCTCAAGGTCGTCGTCGAGAACCCGTTGAAGAACAACCGCACGCTCAAGGGCCAGGAGGTGTTCGACCTCGGCATCGCCGATGCGATCTTCCCGCCCGCGGCCTTCCTCGAGGACTCGCTCCGCTGGGCCGACGGCGTGATCGGCGGCTCCGTGAAGGTGGAGCGGCCGAACGCGCCCGGCAAGCTGGAGCGGCTGGTCAAGTGGGACGTCGCGATCTCGATCGCGCGCAAGCAGCTGGAGTCGCGGATCGGCACGGTCGCGGCGTCTCCGTACCGCGCGCTGGAGCTTCTCAAGGCCGCGAAGAACACCACGCGCGAGGAGGGCTTCGCCGCCGAGGACGAGGCGCTGGCCGACCTGATCTCGGGGGACCAGTTCCGCGCGAGCATCTACGCGTTCGATCTGGTGCAGAAGCGCGCCAAGCGTCCCGCGGGAGCGCCCGACAGGGCGCTGGCCAAGCCCGTCACCAAGGTCGGGGTCGTCGGCGCGGGCCTCATGGCCTCGCAGTTCGCGCTGCTCTTCCTCCGCCGCCTCCAGGTGCCGGTGGTCATCACCGACCTCGACCAGGAGCGGGTCGACAAGGGCGTCGCGGGCATCCGCGCCGAGATCGATGCGCTGCTGGCGAAGGGGCGCGTCTCTCCCGACGACGCGAACCGCCTCCGGGCGCTGATCACCGGCACGACCGATCGCTCCGACTTCGCCGACGCCGACTGGGTGATCGAGGCGGTCTTCGAGGAGCTGTCGGTGAAGCAGGAGGTCTTCGCCGACATCGAGCGCTACGTCTCGCCCACGGCGGTGCTCGCGACCAACACCTCGTCCCTCTCCGTCGAGCGCATCGGCGAGCGGCTGGAGCACCCGGAGCGCCTCGTCGGCTTCCACTTCTTCAACCCGGTCGCGGTCATGCCGCTGATCGAGGTGGTCCGGACGCCGCACACCGACGACGAGACCCTCTCGACGGCGATGGTCACCGCCGCGAAGCTCAAGAAGAACGCCGTCATCACGCGCGACACCCCGGGCTTCGTGGTGAACCGCGTGCTGGCGAAGGTCCTGGGCGAGGCGATGCACGCGGTCGACACGGGCACTCCCTTCGAGGTCGTCGAGCAGTCGCTGGCTCCGTTCGGCCTGCCGATGACCCCGTTCGAGCTGCTCGAGCTGGTGGGCCTCAAGGTCGGCGCGCACGTGCTCGACACCCACCACGCCGCGTTCCCCGACCGCTTCTTCGACAGCCCCAACCTGCACCGCCTCGCCGAGCTCGGCCGCGTCTTCGAGCGCGACGCGAAGGGGCGTGTGAAGGGCGTCGACAAGCGCGCGGTCGCGATCGTCGCCGGGGGCACGGAGCCGATGACGGCCGAGCAGCTGCGGCTGCGCGTCGAGACGGGTCTCGCGGACGAGGTCAAGCGGATGCTGGACGACGACGTCGTGCACGCCGCCGAGGACATCGACCTCTGCCTGATCCTCGGCGCGGGCTACCCGTTCCAGATGGGCGGGCTCACGCCCTACCTCGACCGGGTCGGCGCGAGCGAGCGGGCGTTCGGGGACACGTTCCACCACCCCGCGATCCGCGGCGTCGACTGACGCGGAGTGCAGTGACGCGGAAGGGGCGCCGGATCTGATCCGGCGCCCCTTCCGCGCGTCGCCTGAGGGACGGGTCCCTACGGCCGATCAGTCGCTGCGGGCGTCGTCCCGGGCCTCGACCTCGTCCGGGAGCGGACGGGCGACCGGGATCTTGCTGCCCAGCACCTGCGCGACGACGTCGCGAGCGATGTGCTGGGGAGTGAGTCCGACGTCCTCGAGGATCTCCTCGCGCTTGGCGTGGTCGAGGAACTGGTCGGGCAGCCCGAGCTCGGTCACCGCGGTGTCCACGCCGGCCTCGCGCAGGTCCTGGCGGATGCGCGTGCCGATCCCGCCGACGCGCACCCCGTCCTCGATCGAGACGACGATGCGGTGCTCGCGGGCGAGCTCGATGATGCTGGTGGGCACGGGCACGACCCAGCGGGGGTCGACGACGGTGGCTCCGATGCCCTGGGCCGCGAGCCGCTGAGCGACCTCGAGACCCATCGCGGCCATCGGCCCGACCGTGACCAGCAGCACGTCCTTGCGCTCGGCGCGGGCGAGCACGTCGACCCCGTCGCCGAGGCGCTCGACGGCGTCGATCTCGTCGCCGACGCTCCCCTTCGAGAAGCGCACCACGGTCGGCGCGTCGGTGACGCCCACGGCCTCGCGCAGCTCCTCGCGCAGACGCACGGAGTCTCGCGGAGCGGCGAGGCGGATGTTCGGGACGACCTGCAGGATCGCCAGATCCCACATGCCGTGGTGGCTCGGACCGTCGGGCCCGGTGACTCCGGCGCGGTCCAGCACGAAGGTGACGCCCGCGCGGTGCAGTGCGACGTCCATCAGCACCTGGTCGAAGGCGCGGTTCACGAAGGTGGCGTACAGCGCGACGACCGGATGCAGCCCGCCGAAGGCGAGACCGGCGGCCGAGGTCACGGCGTGCTGCTCCGCGATGCCGACGTCGAAGACGCGCTCCGGGTACTTCTCCGCGAGGCGGTCGAGACCGACGGGCCGGAGCATGGCGGCCGTGATGCCGACGATCGTCGGGTCCTCGTCGGCCAGGGTGACGATCTCCTCGGCGAACACCGAGGTCCACGATCGGGCCCCGGCCGCGCTCAGCGGCTCGCCCGTCTCGGGGTCGATCTGCCCGACGGCGTGGAACTGGTCGGCGAGGTCGTGCACGGCCGGACCGAAGCCCTTGCCCTTCTGGGTGATCGCGTGGACGATGACCGGCTGGCCGTAGTCCTTCGCCTGCTGGAGGGCCTCCTCCATCGCCGTCAGGTCGTGTCCGTCGATCGGCCCCAGGTACTTGATGTCGAGGTTGGAGTAGAGCGCCTCGTTGTTGATGAAGCGGCTGAGGAAGCCGTGGAGCCCGCCGCGCACGCCGCGGTAGACGGCGGCGGCGGGGCCGCCCAGCCGCTCCGAGACGGCCCGGGAGCCGCGGTGCATCGTGCGGTAGGTCGGCCGCGTGCGGACGCCGTTGAGGAAGCGGGCCATGCCGCCGATGGTCGGGGCGTAGGAGCGCCCGTTGTCGTTGACCACGATGACCAGCCCGCGGGAGTTGTCGTCGCTGATGTTGTTCAGCGCCTCCCAGGTCATGCCGCCGGTGAGGGCGCCGTCGCCCACGACCGCGACGACGTGGCGGTCGGTCTGACCGGTCATCGTGAAGGCGCGGGAGATGCCGTCCGCCCAGGACAGCGAGCTGGAGGCGTGCGAGCTCTCGACGATGTCGTGCGGCGACTCCCTCCGCTGCGGGTAGCCGGCGAGGCCGCCGCGCTGCCGGAGCTTCGAGAAGTCCTGGCGACCGGTGAGCAGCTTGTGGACGTAGGACTGGTGTCCGGTGTCGAACACGATCGCGTCGTGCGGCGAGTCGAAGACCCGGTGGATCGCGATGGTCGTCTCGACGACGCCGAGATTCGGCCCCAGGTGGCCGCCGGTCTTCGAGACCTCGCGCACGAGGAAGTCGCGGATCTCCTGCGCCAGCGTCTCGAGCTCGGCCGCGGTCAGGCGATCGAGATCGCGAGGACCGCCGATGGTCTCGAGAACAGCCATGCGCGCCGCCTTCCGGGGTCGTGAGCGAGGTGGGGACGTCTCCCGAGTCTACGCACGGGGCCCCCGGGAACGCGTGTGCGCCTCCCCCGCAGGGAAGGCGCACACGCTCTGCGGCTGATCTAGACGAGCGAGCGCAGCACGTACTGCAGGATGCCGCCGTTGCGGTAGTAGTCCGCCTCACCGGGGGTGTCGATGCGGACGACCGCGTCGAACTCGACGGTCCGCTTGCCCTCGGCCGAGTGCTCGGTCGGCTCGGCGACGACGTGGACCGTCTTGGGGGTGACGCCCTCGTTCAGCTCCTCGATGCCCGAGATGCTGATCGACTCGGTGCCGTCCAGGCCCAGCGACTCCCAGCTCTCGCCCGCGGGGAACTGCAGCGGGACGACGCCCATGCCGATGAGGTTCGAGCGGTGGATCCGCTCGAAGCTCTCGACGATGACCGCCTTGACGCCCAGCAGGCTCGTGCCCTTGGCCGCCCAGTCGCGCGACGAGCCGGAGCCGTACTCCTTGCCGCCCAGGATGACGAGCGGGGTGCCCTCGGCCTGGTAGTTCTGCGACGCGTCGTAGATGAACGACTGCGGGGCGTCCGGCTGCGTGAAGTCACGGGTGTAGCCGCCCTCCACGCCGTCGAGCAGCTGGTTGCGCAGGCGGATGTTCGCGAACGTGCCGCGGATCATCACCTCGTGGTTGCCGCGGCGCGAGCCGTAGGAGTTGTAGTCCTTGCGGTCGATGCCGTGCTCGTCGAGGTAGCGGCCGGCGGGGCTGTCGGCCTTGATCGAGCCGGCGGGGCTGATGTGGTCGGTCGTGACGGAGTCGCCGAGCTTGGCGAGCACGCGGGCACCGGCGATGTCGGTGACCGGGGTCGTCTCCATCGTCATGCCGTCGAAGTACGGGGGCTTCCGCACGTAGGTCGACGACTCGTCCCACTCGAAGATCGAGCCCTCGGGGGTCTGCAGCGCGCGCCAGCGCTCGTCGCCGTCGAACACGCCCGCGTACTGCGTGTCGAACATCGACTTGTCGATCGACGAGTCGATCGTCGCCTGCACCTCGGCCGCGTCGGGCCAGATGTCCTTGAGGAACACGTCCTTACCGTCGGAGTCGGTGCCGAGCGCGTCGACCTCGAAGTCGAAGTTCATCGAGCCGGCGAGCGCGTAGGCGATGACGAGCGGGGGGCTCGCCAGGTAGTTCATCTTCACGTCCGGGTTGATGCGGCCCTCGAAGTTGCGGTTGCCCGAGAGCACGGCGGTCACGGCGAGGTCGTTGTCCTGCACCGCGGCCGAGATCTCCTCGAGCAGCGGGCCGGAGTTGCCGATGCAGGTCGTGCAGCCGTAGCCGACCGTGTAGAAGCCGAGCGCCTCGAGCGACTCGGTCAGGCCGGCCTTCTCGTAGTAGTCGGTGACGACCTTCGATCCGGGCGCCAGCGTGGTCTTGACCCACGGCTTGGCCTTCAGGCCCTTCTGCGCCGCGTTGCGGGCCAGCAGGCCGGCCGCGAGCATGACGGACGGGTTCGACGTGTTGGTGCACGAGGTGATCGCCGCGATCGCGACGGCGCCGTGATCGATCGTGAAGGTCCCGCCCTCGCCGAGCTCGACCGTGGTCGGCTTGGAGGCGGTCGCCGGCGCGTGCGAGCGGTGGGTGTGCTCGTGGCTGCTGTGCTCGTCCTGCGGCTGCAGCTCTCCGGGGTCGGAGGCGGGGAACGACTCCGCGATGGTCAGGTCGACGATGTCGTGCGAGACGTCCGCGTAGTTGGTGAGGTCCGACTCGAACTGCGTCTTGGCGGACGAGAGCTCGATCCGGTCCTGCGGGCGCTTCGGGCCGGCGATCGAGGGGACGACGGTGCCGAGGTCGAGCTCGAGGTACTCGCTGAAGACCGGCTCGACCGCGGGGTCGTGCCAGAGCTTCTGCAGCTTGGAGTACTGCTCGACGAGGGCGATCTGCTCGTCGCTGCGGCCGGTGAGGCGCAGGTAGTCGAGGGTCACGTCGTCGATGGGGAACATCGCGGCGGTGGAGCCGAACTCGGGGCTCATGTTGCCGATGGTGGCGCGGTTCGCGAGCGGCACCGCGGCGACGCCTGCCCCGTAGAACTCGACGAACTTGCCGACCACGCCGTGCTTGCGCAGCATCTGCGTGATGGTGAGCACGACGTCCGTCGCGGTCACGCCGGTCGGGATCGAGCCGGTGAGCTTGAAGCCGACGACCTTCGGGATGAGCATCGAGACGGGCTGGCCGAGCATCGCGGCCTCGGCCTCGATGCCGCCGACGCCCCAGCCGAGCACGCCGAGGCCGTTGACCATCGTCGTGTGCGAGTCGGTGCCGACGCAGGTGTCGGGGTAGGCGCGCAGCGCACCGCCCACCTCGCGGGTCATGGTGACGCGGGCCAGGTACTCGATGTTGACCTGGTGCACGATGCCGGTTCCGGGCGGGACGACCTTGAAGTCGTCGAAGGCGGTCTGGCCCCAGCGGAGGAACTGGTACCGCTCGCCGTTGCGCTCGTACTCGAGCTCGACGTTGCGCGCGAGCGCGTCCTCGGTGCCGAAGAGGTCGGCGATGACGGAGTGGTCGATCACCATCTCGGCGGGCGCGAGCGGGTTGATCCGGTTCGCGTCGCCGCCCAGGGCAGCGACGGCCTCGCGCATCGTGGCGAGGTCGACGATGCAGGGCACGCCGGTGAAGTCCTGCATGACCACGCGGGCCGGCGTGAACTGGATCTCGGTGTCGGGCTCCGACTCCGGGACCCACTCGCCGAGGGCGCGGATGTGGTCGGCGGTGATGTTCGCGCCGTCCTCCGTGCGGAGGAGGTTCTCGAGCAGCACCTTGAGGCTGAACGGGAGCTTCTCGTGACCGGGGACCCGGTCGATGCGGAACACCTCGTAGTCGGCCGAGCCGACCTTCAGGGTGTCTTTCGATCCAAAGCTGTCTACCGCGGACACGTCGCCCTCTCCTTCGCTGACTGCAGCGTCCGCCGACGGGCGGAGCCGCTCTCCGTCCTCATCTTGACGACCGCGCACAGCGGCCTGCCACCAAGGAGGACCTAACTCCTCGACGCCGAGGCGCCCGGTCGACCTCGCCGCGACGGTGCGGGGAGGCGAGCGCTATTTATCTCGACGTCGAGACAATTCTATGCACGATCCGGAGCATCGCCCGCATCGGCGCGCTCGCCGGCTCCGCGGTACTCGGCCCGGACGGCGAGCACGGTGAGCACCAGCAGCGGCGCGTACAGGGGCAGGCCGAGCGCCAGCTTCCAGATGCCCAGCGCCGTGGTGTCCTCGGCGAGGAACAGCGGGTACTGCACGGCCAGGCGCAGGAGGAAGAGCCCCGCCCACGCGAGGGTCAGGGCGCCGAAGAGGCGGCGCTTGCGCCGATCGGATCGCCAGGCGGTGCCGTCCCCCATCAGGAAGCCGGCGGCGACGCCGATCAGGGGCCAGCGCACGAGGACGGAGAGGAGGAAGACGAGCCCGTAGACGAGGTTGGTGAGCAGCCCCAGGGCGAAGTTGTCGACGCCCCGCCCGGTGAACAGCGCCAGTGCGGCCGAGACCACCACGGCGAGCAGTCCGCCGACGGCCTGGATCACCGGCGTCCGGCCGAGCACCCGCGCCACCGTGAACGCCACGGCGAGCCCGACGGATGCGACCAGCGAGAGCACCAGCTCCGAGGTGACCGTGTAGAGCAGGACGAAGGCGATGCCGGGCACGACGGCCTCGAGGATCCCCCGGACGCCGCCCATGGTGCGCAGCAGCGCCTCCCCGTCGAACGGCTCGCCGTCGGCGACCGCGCCGAGTCCCGAGCGGCGGGCGGCCTGCGCGATCGCGTCGCCCACCTCGGGCCGGACCGGCTCCTCCGATCGGGCCGGGTCCTCGGGCCGCACCGGCTCCATGCCGGTCAGCTCGCGCTCTGCTGGGTCTGGCTGCCGGTCGGCACCTTCAGCGGGATCAGGTCGCGCGGAGGCATCGGGCCGCTGCCGCGGACCACGACGATGCTGCGGAAGAGCTCCTCGACCGAGGCGGCCGCCTGCTCGTCGACGGCTCCGGCTCCGGCGATCACGCCGCGGAGGAACCAGCGCGGACCGTCGACGCCGACGAACCGGGCGACGCGGGTCTGGCCGCCGGCGATCGGGAGCTCGGCGACGAGCTCCGGACCGAAGACGCCGTCGCGCTCCGTCGTCGATCCGCCCTGACGGCCGATCTGCTCGGCGATCTGGCCGCGGATCTCGTGCCAGAGGCCCGAGGAGCGCGGCGCGGAGAAGGGCTGCACCTGCAGCGTCGACCCTGCGTAGTCGAGGCCGACGGCGATGACGCGCTTGGTCCCCTCCTCGACCTCGAGGCGGATGTGCATGCCCTCGCGGGGAAGCACCTTCACCCCGCCGAGGTCGATGTAGGGGCGGACCGGGTTGGCCTCGCGCTCGTCCAGGGGCCCGGCCTCCGCGCGGTCCTCCGGCGCCGACTTCTCGAAGTCCTGCTGGACGGGCTCGGCGGCCTCGCCGGCCGTGGGCTGGATGTCGCTCATGCGCTCTCCTCGTGGATTCTGGTCTCCTGGGCGCCGGCGGCGTACCCGGTGGATCCGAAGCCGCCCGTGCCGCGGACCGACTCGGGAAGCTCGTCGACGGCCGTGAACCTCGCCTGGACGACGGGGACGATCACGAGCTGCGCGATCCGGTCCCCCGCCGAGACGCGGTACGTCTCGCGGCTGTCGGTGTTCAGCAGCGCCACCCGGATCTCGCCGCGGTAGCCCGCGTCGATCGTTCCGGGGGCGTTGACGACGGTGATGCCGTGCCTGAAGGCCAGCCCGCTGCGGGGGACGACGAAGCCGGCGTGGCCCTCCGGGAGGGCGACGGCCACCCCTGTGCCGACGGAGGCGCGCTCACCGGGGGCGAGCACCACGTCCTCCGTCGAGTGGAGATCGGCTCCCGCGTCGCCCGGACGGGCGTAGGAGGGGAGCCGGTCCGCGGTGATCGGGACGTCGACGGTTGCAGGCACGTGACGAGGGTAGACCAAACGTCTGATCCAATAGGGTCATGCCGTCCTACCGAGAGAGGCTGTGGCCCGCGCCCTGGCTCTTCGTCGCCACCGCCCTCGTGATCCCCGCCAGCATCCTGGTGTTCGCGCCCATCGACTTCGCGGTGGGGGTGATCGTCGCGGTCGTTCTGTACGCGGGCTGCGTGCTGTCGCTGCTGGCGCTCTCCCCCGTGATCGAGGTGGCGGAGGGGGAGCTGCGCGCCGGCCGCGCGCACATCCCGCTGGACCTCGCGGGCGAGCCGTCCTCCTACTCGGGGGACCAGGCGTTCGCCGAGCGCGGGACGCGCCTGGACGCGCGGGCGTACCTGGTCATCCGCGGCTGGGTGAAGGAGGTGGTGCGGGTCCCGATCGAGGATCCGGCCGACCCGACGCCGTACTGGCTGGTCTCCACCCGCCGCCCGGACGACATCGTCGCCGCGATCCGGGGATCACGGCGACGGAGCGGTCGTCCTTCGGAGCCGGGAGGCGCTTAAGCGGCGCACTCCAGGCAGATCGGTCCGAGCTTCTCCTCGTGGTCGATCTGCGAGCGGTGCTTCACGAGGAAGCAGCTCACGCACGTGAACTCGTCCGCCTGGGGCGGAAGGACCACGACGTCCAGATCGAGGTCGGACAGATCGGCACCGGGCAGTTCGAATCCGCCCGGGTTGTCGGCGTCATCGACGTCGACGACTCCGGACATCTTGTCGGGGACTCGCTCCTTCAGGGCCTCGATCGACTCGGAGTCGTCATCGGTCTTGCGGGGGGCGTCGTAGTCCGTAGCCATTCCCATCCACTTCTTATTTCTGCTGTTCAACAAATCGGCGGGGTCAGTGTGCATCACGACGCATCGATTCGCAAACCACCTCGAACGGCTCTTGACACCCGCTCGCCCCGCCTCCTTCCGCACCAACTTTCGACCCGCCCGGGGTATTCCCGGCCGATCGCCCGGGCGCGTGGCATCCTTGCCCGGTCCGCGTCCAGAAGGAGGGTCCCCACGATGATGGAACTGAAGGTGATCGGCGTCGAGGGCGGATCGCTCGTCCTCGTGTCCGAGGGCGGCGAGCGCTTCTCGGTCCGCATCGACGAGACGCTGCAGAGCCAGCTGCGGCCGCGGGTCCACACCCTCCCGCCGCGCGAGAAGCGCGTCTCCCCCCGCGAGATCCAGGCCCACATCCGCTCCGGGCTCTCCGCCGAGGAGGTCGCCGAGCTCACGGGCGCCGACCTGGGCTACGTCCAGCGCTTCGAGGGACCCGTCACGGCCGAGCGCGAGCACATCGTCGCGTCCGCTCTCGCCGTGCGCGTCTACACGACCACCGACCCCGATCCCCTCGAGGAGGGCACGCCCTTCGGCGACGTCATCCGCGACCGCCTCGCGTCGCTCGGCGCCGAGGGCGAGCAGTGGTCGAGCTGGAAGGAGGAGGAGGGCTGGGTCGTCAAGCTCCTCTTCCGCTCGGACGAGATCGACCACGACGCCCGCTGGCGCTTCGACCCGCGGAAGGCGCTGCTGTCGCCGCTGACCTCCGAGGCGATCACGCTCTCGCAGCAGGGTGAGATCCGGCCGACCCTCATCCCGCGCCTGCGCGCCGTCATCCCCGCCGCCGTCGACGAGCTCGCCACGCGCTTCGACACGGAGTCCGCGGAGGCGCCGAGCCGCTCCGCCCGGGCCGACCACCCCACCGCCGGCCGCCCCGCCGCGATGCCGCACGCCCGGCCGGCCGCCGTCCGCCCCTCCGACACGGAACCGCAGCCGGCCCTCTCCGAGACCCCGCGCCCGATCTCGACGCTCCCCCGCCCCGTCACGAGCACGACGGAGCAGCGCGAGCGCAACCTCAACGACACCGCCGACCTGCTCGACGCCCTGCGGCGCCGCCGGGGCGAGCGCGATCACGCCTCGAGCCTCCGCGTCCGCGAGGAGCCGGAGCCCGAGGCCGAGGCCGCTCCTCCCGTCGAGAAGGCACCGGAGCCGCCGCGCACCGCTCCCCCGGTCCCCGAGCAGCCGTCGGGCGTGCGCGGGAGCCTCCGCAGGGGGCGGGCGTCCATGCCGAGCTGGGACGAGATCGTCTTCGGAGCGCGCAGCGACGACTGACCCTCCGCCGGCGCGGCTCCGCCGGGGTGGACGGTGCCCCCCGTCCCCTCGGCCCGGCTCAGGCCAGCGCGCCGAAGCGGAGGAGCGGCACCTGCGTCTCCTCCGGCGTGAGCGACCCGTGCTGCCCGATCATGGAGCGGCCGGAGGAGTCGTCCGCCGCGTAGTAGGCGATGGTCCTCCGCGCCGCGACGAACACGTCGCCCATCCGCTCGGCCGCCGCCGGAGAGACCTCGCCGAACCAGCCGCTCGCGGCGACCTCGTCGCGCGTCGCGATCCAGGCGCGTGCGCCCTCCGCCTCGGTCCAGCGCCGCGCCACCTCGTCGGGGTCCACACCCGGCTCGAGGTGCAGCTGCAGGCAGCGGGGCTCTCCGCCGAGGTGCCGGACGCCCTCGAGCAGCGGTCCCCGCTCGACGAGCACGTGCGAGGACGCCGGGACGTCCACGATGCCGTGGTCGGCGGTGACCAGCACGCTCTCGCGGGCGGAGAGCCCGCGGACCGCTCCGCCGACCTCCCCGTCCAGGAGCTCGAGCGCCGCCGTCCACTCCGGCGACTCCCAGCCGCGCGCGTGCGCCGCCTGGTCGAGCTCGGGGACGTAGAGGTACACGAGCTGCCGGCCGCCCTCGTCGAGCAGGGCGCGCGCCGCCGTGAAGCGCTCGGCGACGCCGCCGGCGGAGTGGTACTCGGCGCCGCGCAGGATCGCCCGCGTGAGACCGGAGCGGGCGTACCGCGCGGGGCCGATCACTCCGGCCCGGACACCGGCGGCCGAGGCCTGCTCGAAGACCGTGGGGTGGGGCTGCCACGTCTCGGGCACCATGCCCTCGTCCCAGCCGGAGAGCTGGTTGACCAGGCGGTCGGAGGCGCGGTCGAGCACGCGGTAGCCGACCATCCCGTGCCCGCCCGGGCGCAAGCCCGTCGTCAGGCTCGCCAGGGCCGCCGCGGTGGTCGTCGGGAAGCCCGAGACGAGCGTGGTGCCGCGGTTGAGGGCCGGAGCGAGCGTGCGCGAGTGGCCCCCGCGCTGGCGGAGGTTCGCGGCACCCAGGCCGTCGACGAGGACGACCACGATCCGCTCGACGCGGGGCGAGCCGAAGAGGCCGGGGCGGCCCAGGAGCGCGTCGAGGGCGCCCGGCAGGACGTCGGCGAGGCTCCGCCGCCCGTCGGGGGCTGGCGGTAGCATGTGGGTCATCGCGCCCAGTTTCGCACAGCGCCGCCGTCCCCGCCGGGCCGGTGCAGCGGAGCGTCCGCGTGAACGGGAGGGCCGGTCCCGTCCGCGAGGCGCCGTCTCCGCTCCGCCCGTCCCGTCGAGCGCCGCAGGGCGGTGCAGTCCCCCGCCGCCGCCCCGCGCCCGCCACCGAATCGAGTCATGAACGCTGCAGCCCCCTCCTCCGGATCCTCGCTCACCGAGCGCATCGAGGACGTCGACGTCTCGGCCGAGATGGAGGGGTCCTTCCTCGAGTACGCGTACTCGGTCATCTACTCGCGGGCCCTGCCCGACGCCCGCGACGGCCTCAAGCCGGTGCAGCGCCGGATCCTCTACATGATGAGCGAGATGGGGCTGCGGCCCGATCACGGCCACGTGAAGTCGGCCCGCGTGGTCGGCGAGGTGATGGGCAAGCTGCACCCGCACGGCGACGCCTCGATCTACGACTCCCTCGTCCGCCTCGCCCAGCCGTTCACGATGAGGGTCGCCCTCGTCGACGGGCACGGCAACTTCGGCTCCCTCGACGACGGCCCGGCCGCAGCCCGCTACACCGAGGCCCGCCTCGCCCCGGCCGCCACGGCCATGACCGAGCACCTCGGCGAGGACGTCGTCGACTTCGTCCCGAACTACGACAACTCGCACGACCAGCCCGAGGTCCTCCCCTCCGCGTTCCCGAACCTGCTGGTCAACGGGGCCAGCGGCATCGCCGTCGGCATGGCGACGAACATGGCGCCCCACAACCTCGTGGAGGTGATCGGGGCGGCCCGGCACCTGATCGACCATCCCGACGCGTCCCTGGACGACCTGATGTCGTTCGTCCCCGGACCGGACTTCCCGAGCGGTGGCACGATCGTCGGCCTCGCCGGCGTGCGCGACGCTTACGCGACCGGCCGGGGCGGCTTCAAGACCCGCGCGCGCGTCTCGGTCGAGAGCATCACCGCGCGCAAGTCCGGCTTGGTCGTCACCGAGCTGCCCTACCTCGTCGGCGCCGAGAAGGTGATCGACAAGATCAAGGACGGCGTCCAGAACAAGAAGCTCAGCGGCATCTCGGACGTCACCGACCTGACGGACCGGGACAACGGCCTCCGGCTCGTCATCGGGATCAAGACCGGCTTCAGCCCGGAGGCCGTCCTCGAGCAGCTCTACCGCTACACGCCCCTCGAGGACGCGTTCTCGATCAACAACGTCGCGCTGGTCGACGGCGGCCCGCGCACCCTCGGCCTGAAGGAGCTGCTGCAGGTCTACATCGGCCACCGGGTGCAGGTCGTCACCCGGCGGACCCGCTACCGACTGCGCAAGCGCCAGGAGCGGCTGCACCTGGTCGAGGGCCTGCTCATCGCGATCCTCGACATCGACGAGGTCATCCAGCTGATCCGCGGGAGCGACGACACCGCGGCGGCGCGGGCCCGGCTGATCGAGGTCTTCGACCTCAGCACCCTGCAGGCCGACTACATCCTCGAGCTCCAGCTCCGCCGCCTCACGAAGTTCTCGCGCATCGAGCTCGAGACCGAGCGCGACACCCTCCTCGCCGAGATCGCCGAGCTCGAGGCCCTCCTCGCCAGCCGCTCACGGATCGACGAGCTGGTCTCGGACGAGCTCGACGAGGTCGCCCAGCGCCTCGGGACCCCGCGGCGCACCCTGCTCACCGAGGCGCGTCCCTCCGTCGCCACCACCGGGCGGAAGGCCGCCGCGGTGCTCGAGATCGCGGACGTGCCCTGCCGGGTGCTGCTGAGCACCACCGGCCGCATGGTGCGGGTCGACCGCGACCCCGAGGCCGCTCCCCACCCCGAGCGCGCCACGCGCCGCTCGAAGCACGACGCCGTCCTCAGCGTGCTCGACACGACCAGCCGGACGGAGATCGGCGCGGTCACCAGCGCCGGTCGGCTCCTCCGCTTCTCGCCGGTCGACGTGCCCGCCGTCCCCTCCTCCTCGGTGCAGCTGGGCGCGGGCGTGCGCATGAGCGACTACCTCCCGCACCTGGCGAAGGACGAGCGGGTGCTCGCGCTCGTCGCCCTCGACGACGAGCGGCCGATCGCGCTCGGCACCCAGCAGGGCGTCGTCAAGCGCGTCGCGCCGGGCGAGCTGCCCAACCGCCCGGACATCGAGCTCATCGCCCTGAAGCCGAAGGACGCCGTCGTGGGCGCGGCCGCATCGGCGGAGGAGGACGAGCTGGTCTTCGTCACCGGCGAGGCCCAGCTGCTGCGCTTCCCCGCGTCCGCCGTCCGCCCTCAGGGCCGGACCGCCGCGGGGATGGCCGGGGTCAAGCTGGCCGAGACCGACGACGTCGTGCACTTCGCCGTCGTCGCCGCCGAGGACCGGGACGAGGCCGTCGTCGCGACGGTCGCCGTCGACAGCTGGGCCCTCTCGGGGACCGACACCGGCAGTGCGAAGGTCTCGCCGTTCTCGGAGTTCCCCGCCAAGGGCAGGGCCACCGGCGGAGTCCGTGCGCAGCGCTTCCTCAAGGGTGAGACCGCCCTCGGAGTGGCGTGGGTCGGCCCCGGTCCCGCGCACGCCCTCGAGGCCGACGGCTCGGTCGCCGCGCTGCCCGACTCCGGGATGAAGCGCGACGGCTCCGGCGTGGCGCTCGCGGCGCCGATCGCGACGATCGGAGCGGCGCCCGAGGTGTTCTGAGCCCCGCGGCTCAGACGTCGATGCGGTCCCGCGACAGCGACTCGGACCCGCGGACGATGAACTCCTTGCGGGGTGCCACGTCGTTGCCCATCAGCAGCTCGAACACCCGGCCGGCGTTCTCCGCGTCGGCGACCCGCACCCGGCGGAGGGTGCGGCGGGAGCGGTCCATGGTCGTCGTGGCCAGCTGGTCCGCGTCCATCTCGCCGAGCCCCTTGTAGCGCTGGATCGGGTCCTGGTAACGGCGGCCCGCCTTGCCGAGGGCCGCGAGCACGCTCTGCAGCTCCTTCTCGGAGTAGGTGTAGATCGTCTCGTTCGGCTTCTTCCCCGCGTTCATCACCACGAGCCGATGCAGCGGAGGCACGGCGGCGAAGACGCGCCCCGCCTCGACGAGCGGCCGCATGTAGCGGAAGAAGAGCGTGAGCAGCAGGGTTCGGATGTGGGCGCCGTCGACGTCGGCGTCGCTCATCAGGATGATCTTCCCGTAGCGGGCGGCCGAGAGGTCGAAGGAGCGGCCGGAGCCGGCTCCGATCACCTGGATCATCGAGGCGCACTCGGCGTTCGAGAGCATGTCGGCGATGCTCGCCTTCTGCGTGTTGAGGATCTTCCCTCGGATCGGCAGCAGGGCCTGGTACTCGCTGTTGCGGGCGAGCTTGGCGGTGCCGAGGGCGGAGTCGCCCTCGACGATGAAGAGCTCGCTGTTCTCGACGTCGCTGCTGCGGCAGTCGACCAGCTTCGCCGGAAGGGAGGAGGACTCCAACGCGTTCTTGCGGCGCTGCGTCTCCTTGTGCGCGCGGGCCGAGATCCGCGACTTCATCTCGGCGACGACCTTCTCGAGGAGCTGGGAGGTCTGCGCCTTGTCCTCGCGGCGCGTCGAGGAGAACACCACGCCCAGCGTCGAGGCGATGGTGGAGGCGACGATCGCGCGGACGGCGGGCGTGCCCAGCACCTCCTTCGTCTGGCCTTCGAACTGCGGCTCAGGGAGCCGCACGGTCAGCACGGCGCTGAGCCCGGCGAGGACGTCGTCCTTCTCGAGCTTGTCCGAGCCGACCTTGAGGCGGCGGGCGTTCGCCTCCACCTGAGAGCGGAGCAGCTTCAGCAGGCCCTGCTCGAAGCCGGTCTGGTGCGTCCCGCCCTTGGGCGTCGAGATGATGTTCACGAAGCTGCGCATCACCGTCTCGTAGCCGGTGCCCCAGCGCAGGGCGATGTCGACCTCGCAGGTGCGCTCCACCTCGGTGGGCACCATGGCGCCGCCGGGGGTCAGCACCGGCACGGTCTCGGTGAAGGTGCCGGAGCCGGTGAGGCGCAGCACCTCGGTCACGGGGGCGTCGGGGGCGAGGAACTCGACGAACTCCGAGATGCCGCCGTCGTAACGGAACATCTCGGCGCGGCGCTCGTCCGCCCGGTCGTCGACGATGTCGATCGTCAGGCCGGGGACGAGGAACGCGGTCTGCCGGGCACGCGTCACCAGGTCGTCCGTCTGGAACGAGGCGCCCTTCGTGAAGATCTGGCGGTCGGCCCAGTAGCGCACGCGCGTTCCGGTGACGCCCTTGGCGACCTTCCCGACGACCGTCAGCTCCGACCCGTTCTCGAACGGCGTGAACGGAGCGTCGGGGGTGGGCTCGCCCGCGTCGGCGAAGCGCCCGGGCTCCCCCCGGTGGAACGACATCCGGTAGGTGCGGCCGTTGCGGTCGACCTCGACGTCGAGGCGCTCCGAGAGCGCGTTGACCACGGAGGCGCCGACGCCGTGCAGACCGCCGGACGCCGCGTAGGACCCGGAGCCGAACTTGCCGCCCGCGTGCAGCTTCGTGAACACGACCTCGACTCCGGAGAGCCCCGTCTTCGGCTCGATGTCGACCGGGATCCCGCGCGCGCGGTCGCGCACCTCGACGCTGCCGTCGGCGTGCAGGAGCACGCTGATCTCGGTCCCGTGCCCGGCCAGCGCCTCGTCGACGGAGTTGTCGATGACCTCCCAGAGGCAGTGCATGAGGCCGCGCGAGTCGGTCGATCCGATGTACATGCCGGGCCGCTTCCGGACCGCCTCGAGACCCTCGAGGACGGAGAGGTGGCGGGCGTTGTAGTCGGTGGAGGCCATCCGCCCAGTCTACTTTCGGGAACCGCTCCGGCCGCGGTGGCGCGGCACCCGACGACAGCACGATGGCCGCTCGGCGCGGGGCCCCTACGCGCAGAGCGAAATGCCGACCGATCGACTCCGTGCGGAAACAATCGCGTGCTTGGATGGGTTCCACTAAGCAGAGATCGAAGAACGAGTGCAGGAGGCCAAGTCATGTCGACCACAGCAACCCAGAACGGCGTGGACGAGCTCGCCGGTGCCCACCAGCTCTCCGCCGCCGACCGCTGCGACAGCTGCGGTGCCCAGGCGTACATCCGAGTGGTCGTGAACAACGGAGAACTGCTGTTCTGCGCGCACCACGGGAAGAAGTACCAGGAGAAGCTCTCCAGCATCGCCCAGAGCTGGCACGACGAGTCCGCCCGACTCTTCGAGGAGCAGCGCCCCTAGCGTGTCCCCGATCAGCCCGGACGGCGCGTCAGCGCCCTACCGACCGACACCGAGCCGCTTCGCGATCACATCGCGAGCGGCTCGTGCCGTTTCATCGACCAGGCGGAGACGCTCGTCCGACGGGGAGTAGGCGTCGCCGAGGGCGCGCCGCAGGATCGCGTCCGCGAGCGAGGGGTTCTTCGCGAGGACGGGGCCGTGCAGGTGCGTGCCCAGAAGGCCTCCCTCCGCGTAGCCCTCGTGGCCGGCGCCGTCGCCGGTGCCGTGCAGCACTCGGCCGAGCGCGTGCTCGGGCGCGATCCCGGTCATCCGGCGCTCGTGGTTCTCGAAGCCGATGAGGACGCCGCCCGGCGTCTCGACGAGGAGGTCGTCGGTCGCGCGCTCGCCCGTGACCGAGTCTCCGGGGAACAGCCCGATCCCCCGGGCTCCGCCCGCGGCCGTGCTGATCGAACCGGCCAGCATCTCCCAGCCGGCTCCGACCGCGACCACCTGGGTGCCCTGGTCGACCCAGGCCCGCAGCGTCGGCGCGATCTCGTGGAGGAGAGCCAGGACGCCCGGGAGGTCCTCGTCCGCTCCCGTCCCGGCGACCAGGACGTCCGGACGGACCTCGGCGTCGGAGGCGGTCGCCAGCGGCACCACCTCCGCCTCGACGCCCGACCAGCGCGCCCGAGCCGCGAGGACCCGGGCGTTCGCCGCGTCGCCGTTGCTGTCCAGGACATCGGGAGCGAGCACGGCGATGCGGAGGGTGGTCACGCGGTCTCCTCGCGGTTGGTGACGAGCTGCAGGTGCGCACGGGTGCGGCGCATCGAATCCGCCGAGAAGACGATGGTCTTCCGGCCGGAGGCGGGGGTCGGCAGAGCGAGGAACGCGTCGAGCGCGCGACCCAGGTCCTCGTCGACGGAGTCGACGCGCACGCCGTCGTAGCGCAGGTGCAGCGCCGCCTCGTGCGCCTTCGACCCCGAGACGACCCGGACGTGCCCGAGCACGGAGGTGTCCACGGGCCAGAAGTAGGAGGGGTCTCGGACGTCGGAGCCGATCGCGAGCATGATCTGCTCGGTCCCACCGGGGATCTCCGCGATGTTCAGGCGGTAGCTCGCCGGGTTCTGGACCAGGACGAACTCGACCTCGTGGCCGCGCACGATGACGATCTCGCCCCGCCCGAAGACGGGGTCGATGCTCGAGAGCGCGGAGGCGGCGAGGGCCGGGTCGAAGCGCTCGGCGAGCACGGCGCGGGCCGTGGAGACGGCCGCCGCAGCGTCCACCGCGTAGTGGACGCCCCGTGCGGGGAGCCGGACCTCGAGCGGGTCGCCGTCGCTGATGATGCGCGCGGCCGCTCCCGTCGTGCTCTCGACGACGGTGGTCGCACGGTCGGTCCCGGCCTCCGCCTCTGCGGCGTAGCCGAGACCGCCGGACGCGGAGTCGCGGACGGAGGAGGAGACGCCGTACCAGCGGATCCGCTCGTCGGGGAGGGAGGTCGCGACATCGGCGACGTGGCGGTCGTCGGCGTTCAGCACGACGGGACCGGTCGCGCGGGAAGCGATGGTGCCGAGCATCCGGGCGACCATGGCCGGATCGAAGAAGCGGTCGATCTGGTCGACCACCACGTTCGTCAGCAGGACGACGCGGGGGCGCATCCGGGGCGCGAGGCGCGCGCCGTGACCCTCGTCCATCTCGAGGACGGCGATGTCGGCGTCGATCCGTCCGCGGAGGTCCGCCCGCTCCAGGAGCGCGGAGGTCAGCCCCTGGGCGATGTTGGCCGTCGACGGGTTGGTGAAGACCCGGAGCCCGTGCGCGCGGAGCACCGCGACCAGCATCTTGGTCGTGGTCGACTTGCCCGCCGATCCCGTGACGACCACGAGGCCGTCCCGGAATCCGTCGAGCACCGCGGGCAGGAATCCGGGCGCGACGCGGTTCACCACGAGTCCGGGCACGGCGGATCCCCCGCCGGGCTTCCGGACCCGCGCGGCGAACCGGGCGGCCCTCCCGAGGAGGACCGCCGGCGCGTAGCGGATCACCGGCCTACTCGAGGTAGTCGCGGAGCGACTGCGAGCGGGACGGGTGGCGGAGCTTGGCCATCGTCTTGGACTCGATCTGGCGGATGCGCTCGCGCGTCACGCCGAAGGTGTCGCCGATCTGGTCGAGCGTCTTCGGCATGCCGTCGCCGAGGCCGAAGCGCATGCGGATCACGCCGGCCTCGCGCTCCGAGAGCGAGTCGAGCAGCGACTCCAGCTGCTTCTGCAGCATGGTGAAGCCCACGGCGTCGGCCGGGACGACCGCCTCGGTGTCCTCGATGAGGTCGCCGAACTCGCTGTCGCCGTCCTCGCCCAGGGGCGTGTGCAGCGAGATCGGCTCGCGCCCGTACTTCTGCACCTCGATGACCTTCTCGGGGGTCATGTCGAGCTCGCGCGAGAGCTCCTCGGGCGTGGGCTCGCGGCCCAGGTCCTGGAGCATCTGGCGCTGCACGCGGGCCAGCTTGTTGATGACCTCGACCATGTGCACCGGGATGCGGATGGTGCGGGCCTGGTCGGCCATCGCGCGGGTGATCGCCTGGCGGATCCACCACGTGGCGTAGGTCGAGAACTTGAAGCCCTTGGTGTAGTCGAACTTCTCGACCGCACGGATGAGGCCCAGGTTGCCCTCCTGGATGAGGTCGAGGAACTGCATCCCGCGACCGGTGTAGCGCTTCGCGAGGCTGACGACGAGCCGGAGGTTCGCTCCGAGCAGGTGGCTCTTCGCGCGCTGGCCGTCCTTCGCGACCCAGCGCAGCTCGCGGACGAGCTCCGGGCTGAGGTCGGTCGAGTTGGCGAGCTTGTCCTCGGCGAACAGGCCGGCCTCGATGCGCATCGCGAGCTCGACCTCCTCGGCCGCGTTCAGGAGCGCGACCTTGCCGATCTGCTTCAGGTAGTCCTTGACCGGGTCGGCGGTGGCACCGGTGATCGCGGTCGAGTAGACCGGGACCTCGTCGTCCTCTCCGCCGAACGACAGGACGAGCGCACCGCTAGGGAGCGGCTCGGCCGGAGCGGCGACGGCAGCGGCGGCCGGGGCCTCCGGCGTCTCCGCGTCGTCCTTGGCGTCGGTCTCGGTGTCCTCGGCGACGACCTCGGTCTCCTCCTCCTCCGCTGCCTCGTCGGGCTCGACGGCGTCGGTCGGCTCCTCCTCGGTGTCGGCGGGAGCGGCGGCCTTGGTCGTGGCGCGCGAGCGGGTCGTCTTGGCCGCGGTGGTCTTGGCCGCCGTGGTCTTCGCCGCGGGCTTGCGCGTCGCGGGCTTCTTGGTGGTCGTCGTCACGTCGTCGTCGACGGCGTCGAGCGTTGCGGTCTTGGTAGCTCTGGTGGCCATGGCGGCACCTCTCCATCCGTTGCGTCCCGGGGGCGGGCGGCGCGGGAGGGCGTCGTCCGTCGGTGGGCATTACGAGGACCCATGTCAAGTCGAGGACGTCGCACGCCCGACGTGGGCCTGGTGCTCCTCGACCCGAACGGGTCCTATTGACAATTATTGCACGTCTGAGTAGTGCAGCCGTGCGGTGCGGTGCGAGTGGGGCTCGATCCGGCTGGATCCGGGCCGTTCCGCTGGGACATCGCGTCTGCAGAAGGGCGGATCGACGGGGACGACCGTCAGCGCCCCGCGCGGCCGCGGCGCATCCGGTCACTCAGTGCAACCCAGAGAGGGGCCACGGTTATTCCCTCGTCCTCGGCCAGGCGGCGGCGGGTCCGGCGGCGCGCGACGACGAGTCCGACGACTCCGGCGCCGACCACCACGTACTGCACGCACCACGCAAGGCGGAAGTGCTCGAGCGAGTAGGTCTGCTCCGAGGAGGCGCCGGGACCGGCCAGTGCGTCGAGGATCAGGCCGATCGCGAACATCATCGTGAAGCTGGCCAGGAACCCGCCCACGTTCACGACTCCGTTGGCCGCGCCGAGGCTCCGCGAGGGGTTGAACGTGCGGGCGAAGTCGAACCCGATCATGGAGCCGGGGCCGCCCGCTCCGACGACGATCAGGAGCAGCACCACGAGCCAGTACGGCGGGATGCCGGGCCAGAGCAGCACGACGGTCCAAGCGACCGCCATCGCCGAGACGATCCCGAGCACGAGGTTGCTGCGGCGCATGGGGTGGCGGGCGGTCAGGACGCCGAGCACCGGCCCGACGACGATCCCCGCGATCACGACGATCGTGAGGGTCGGCGCGGCGACGGTCGGCGGCAGGCCGATCGCGTAGACGAGGAAGGGGTAGCCCCAGAGGAGCGTGAAGACCGTGCCGGAGGACTGCGTGACGAAGTGCGACCAGAAGCCGAGCTGCGTCCCCGGCCGGCGCAGGCTCACTCCGAGCTGCGCGATCGTCGCCCGGAGCGTCGGGGGCACCACCGTGATCGGCTCGGTACGCGGCGGGACGTCGGCGACCAGGAGGAGCACGCCGAGGAAGGACACGGCCCCGAGGCCGGCGGCGCTGAGGAACGCGGGCTCCCAGCCGAACGTGTGGAGGATCGCCGCGAACGGGAGTGCGGAGAGGATCTGGCCCACCTGGCCGATGTTGCCGATCCACTGCGAGAGCTGCGGCACGATCGGTCCGCTGAACCAGGTGACCGTGAGGCGGATCACGGAGGTGAAGATCGCGGCGTCCCCCGCTCCCAGCAGGATCCGCCCGACGATCGCGACGCCGATGCCCGGCGCGATCGCGACCACGACCTGGCCCGCCATCATCAGGGCCGTGCCCGAGAGGATCAGGGTCCGCGGGCCGAACCGGTCGATGAGGATCCCGACCGGGATCTGCATCCCGGCGTAGACGATCAGCTGGACGACGGCGAGCGACGAGAGGACGGCGGCGGCCACCCCGAACCGCTCCGCGGCGTCCACTCCTGCGACGCCCAGCGTCGTGCGGTCCAGGACCGCGACGAGGTAGGCGAACGCTCCGGCACCGAAGACGAACCAGGCTCGACGATCACGCACTCGTCCGATCCTACGGCCGCTCAGGAGGCGGTGGGCTCCTCGCCCGGGCGGCGGATCGCGAGGAACTTCTCGAGCTCGGCGGCGATCGCGTCGGCGCTGGGCACGAAGCCGTCCTCGTCGGTGAGCGGCGAGCGGAGGCTCGTCCCCTCCATGTAGGTGTCGTGCCGCGCCTCGAGTGCCGAGACCAGCTTCTGCAGCTCGTCGTTGCCGCCGACCTGCTCGTCGACCTTGCCGAGGAACTCCCGCCCGCTCTCGCGCAGGCGGTCCGTCGGGAAGATGAGGCCGGTCGACGCCGAGATGCTCTCGAGCGCCGCGACCGCCGCCTGCGGGTACTCGGTGTCCGACAGGTAGTGCGGGATGAGCAGCGCGAAGCCGACCACGGTCAGACCGCGCTCGTAGAGGCGCAGCTCGAGCAGGTGGAGGACGTTCGAGGGCACCTGCGTGTGCGGCTTCCAGACCGACATCGCCTCGATCAGGTCCTCGCGGTTGCCGCTCACGGTGACGCCGACGGGCCGGGTGTGCGGCACGGGCATCGGGATCGCCTGGACCCACGTGGTCGAGGCGACGTCGAGCCGCTCGAGGAGGGAGACCACCGCGCGGGTGAACCGCTCCCACTGGAAGTCGGGCTCGAAGCCGGTGAGCAGGAGGAACGGCTGGTGCAGCTCGTCGTGCGCGAGCGAGAGCCGGAGCATCGCAGGACGGTAGTCCGTCAGGTGGTCCTGGTCGAACGTGATGATGGGGCGGCGGGCCCGGTAGTCGAGCAGCTGATCCTGGTCGAAGACCGCGACTTCGCGGTGCTCGAGGGTCTCGAAGAGGTACTCCCCCAGCTGCCCCACCGCTCCCCCGGCGTCGGCCGAGCCGGTCAGGCCCGTGACGAGGTGCAGCCCGCGCGGGATCTCGGAGAGGTCGCCCTCGATCTCGAACAGGTCTTCTGGATCCAGCATGCGTCCAGTCTAAACGGGGGTCCCGGCGCCCCGTCCGGGTCCGCTGAGCCCTCAGCGAACAGCGCCTAGCATTGCCGCCATGCCCCTCTCCTCTCTCGAGTACTCGACCGTTCCCGCCTCCGACATCGACACCGACGCCCTCGTCCTCGGCGTCGCCCCGGGACCCGACGGTCCCCGGCTCGTCGGCGCTGAGGGCTTCGAGGAGCTGGCCCCCGCGCTGAGCGCGCTCGGCGCGACCGGCGCCGCCGAGACGCTCGTGCGCGTGCCGTCCTCGGTCCGTGCCGGAGTGATCGTCCTCGTCGGCCTCGGCTCGGCGGAGCCCGACGACACCGCGCTGCGGAACGCCGCGGGCGCCGCCGTCCGCCTGCTCGCGGGGTCCGCCTCCGTGGCCCTCTCCCTCCCCGCCGGCTCCGACGGCACGCTCGCCGCGGTCGCCGAGGGCGCCGCGCTCGGCTCCTACTCCTTCACCGCCTTCCGCAGCAGCACCGCCGCCGCGGCGAAGGCGCCCGTCGAGCACGTCGTCCTGCTGGGCGGCGGCGAGTCGGCCGACCCCGCCGTCCTGGACCGGGCGCTCGTGCTCGGCCGCGCGGTCGGCACGGTGAAGGACCTCGTCAACACTCCCCCGTCGCACCTCTACCCGCAGACGCTGGCCGAGGCCGTGCAGACCGGCGCCGAGGGACTGCCGCTCGAGGTCACCGTCTGGGACGAGGAGGCCCTCGCGGAGGAGGGGTTCGGCGGCATCCTCGGAGTCGGCAGCGGCTCCTCCCGCCCGCCCCGCCTCGTGAAGGTCGCCTACGCGCCCGAGGGCGCGAGCACCCACCTCGCCCTGGTCGGCAAGGGCATCACCTTCGACAGCGGCGGACTCTCGCTCAAGCCGCCGGCCTCGATGATCGGGATGAAGACCGACATGGCGGGCGCGGCGACCGTGTACGCCGTCGTGCGCGCCATCGCGGAGCTCGGCCTCCCGCTCCGCGCGACCGCCTGGCTCTGCATCGCCGAGAACCTCCCCTCCGGGACCGCGATCCGCCCGGACGACGTGCTCACCGTGCGCGGCGGGACCACGGTGGAGGTGCTGAACACCGACGCCGAGGGCCGACTGGTGCTCGCCGACGGCCTCGTCGCCGCCAGCGAGGAGCAGCCCGATGCGATCATCGACGTCGCGACGCTGACCGGCGCCTCCGTGGTCGCCCTCGGCAACCGGACCGTCGGCGCTCTGGGCGACGACGAGCTGGTCTCCCGCGTCCTCGACGCCGCCCGCGCGGCGGGAGAGCCCTTCTGGCAGATGCCCCTCCCCGCGGAGCTGCGACCGCTGCTGAACTCGGAGATCGCCGACATCGCGAACGTCAAGCCGGGCAACACCGCCGGCGGCATGCTCCTCGCCGGCCACTTCCTCCGCGAGTTCGTCGGGAAGCGCGGCGAGGGCGAGGACGCGACCACGATCCCGTGGGCGCACCTCGACATCGCCGGCCCCTCGAGCAACGGAGGCGGCGGCTACGGCTTCACCGGAGCCGGCGCCACGGGGGTCTCGGTGCGCGCGCTGATCGCCCTGGCCGAGGGCTTCGCGAGCGCGTAGTAGGGTCGACGGGGCGGGAGATCCCGCCTCGTCCCCCCTCCCGATCCGCTCGGCGCTCAGCGCCGGAGCCGGTCGGCCGGGAAGCGGGACCGCACGTCGCGAGGGAGTCACTGGGTGTCGGAAGAGCGCTACGACCTGGTCGTGCTCGGAGGTGGCAGCGGCGGGTACGCGGCGGCCCTCCGGGCGACGCAGCTCGGGATGAGCGTCGCGCTCGTGGAGCGCGACAAGCTCGGCGGCACCTGCCTGCACCGGGGATGCGTGCCCACCAAGGCCCTGCTGCACGCCGCCGAGCTGGCGGACGGCGCCCGCGAGGGAGAGAAGTACGGCGTGCTCTCGAGCTTCACCGGGATCGACATGGCGGGCGTCACGCGCTACCGCGAGGGCGTCGTCGCCGGCAAGTACAAGGGGCTCCAGAGCCTCGTGTCCTCGCGCGGCATCACGGTCGTCACGGGCGAGGGCCGTCTCACCGCGCCCGGCACGGTGACCGTCGGCGAGCACGTGCTCCACGGCGCGTCGATCGTCGTCGCCACCGGGTCCGCCTCCCGCACCCTCCCCGGCATCGAGATCGGCGGCCGGATCCTGACGAGCGACCAGGCTCTCGAGCTCGACCACGTGCCCGCGAGCGTCGTCGTCCTCGGCGGCGGAGTGATCGGCGTCGAGTTCGCGAGCGTCTGGCGCTCGTTCGGCGCCGAGGTCACGATTGTCGAGGCCCTCCCCCACCTCGTTCCCAACGAGGACGAGAGCGTCAGCAAGCAGCTGGAGCGCGCCTTCCGCAAGCGGGGCATCGCCTTCCAGCTGGGATCCCGCGTCGCGTCGGTCTCGCAGAGCGAGGGCGGCGTCTCCGTGTCGCTCGAGAGCGGCGCCACGGTGGAGGGCGAGATCCTGCTGGTCGCCGTCGGCCGCGGCCCGGTGACCGCGGGCATCGGCCTCGAGGAGGCCGGGGTCCGCCTCGACCGCGGCTACGTGCTGACCGACGAGCGCCTGCAGACCTCCGTCCCCGGCGTGTACGCCGTGGGCGACATCGTGCCGGGGCTCCAGCTCGCGCACCGGAGCTTCCAGCAGGGGATCTTCGTCGCGGAGGAGATCGCCGGTCTGGGCCCGCAGGTCGTCTCGGACGTCAACGTCCCGAAGGTGACCTACAGCGACCCCGAAGTGGCCTCCGTCGGCCTCGGCGAGGCCCGCGCGATCGCCGAGTACGGCGCCGAGCGCGTCGCCGTGTACGACTACGGCCTCGGCGGCAACGCCCGGAGCACGATCATCGGGACCACCGGCTCCGTGAAGGTCGTGCGCCTGGTCGACGGCCCCGTCGTCGGCGTGCACATGGTCGGAGCCCGCGTCGGCGAGCTGATCGGCGAGGCTCAGCTCATCGTGAACTGGGAGGCGCACCCCGAGGACGTCGCGCCGCTCGTGCACGCGCACCCCACTCAGAACGAGGCGCTCGGCGAGGCGCACCTCGCTCTGGCCGGGAAGCCGCTGCACGCCCTGTAGAACCACTGCGGTGCGGCGATCCGCCGCTTCCGCATCAGTAAGCTGGACATCGAAACACAAGCGTCTTAAGGAGACAGGCTCATGAGCGAATCCGTCAGCCTCCCGGCACTCGGAGAGAGTGTCACGGAAGGAACGGTCACCCGCTGGCTGAAGAACGTCGGGGACCGCGTCGAGGTGGACGAGCCCCTGCTCGAGGTCTCGACCGACAAGGTCGACACCGAGATCCCGTCGCCCGTCGCGGGAGTGATCGAGGAGATCCTCGTCCAGGAGGACGAGACCGTCGAGGTCGGCGCCGAGCTGGTGCGCATCGGCGACGGCTCCGGAGCCGCGTCGGCGTCCGAGCCCGAGGCTCCCGCCGAGGAGGCCCCCGAGGTCCAGGCCGCCGAGACCGAGGCCACCGACGAGGCGACCCCGTCGGTCGACGCCGAGAGCGACGCCGAGGCCCCCGCCCCGGCCGAGCCCGAGCCGGCCCCGGCCGCCGAGAAGCCCGCCGACTCCGGTTCCCGTGAGGGTGGAGAGGTCGATACCGTTCTCGCCCTCGCGGCGGCGGAGGCGCTCAAGGCCTACCCGGTGATCAACTCGACCCTCGACGGGGAGTCGATCGTCTAC
>NZ_PSVD01000026.1:0-35187 GCF_002932035.1 Rathayibacter sp. AY1F6
CTCCCCCAGCAGCTCCCGCTCCCGCTCCTCCCCCAGCCCGGCGCCGCGTCCCGGCACGTGCGCGGCCGCAGCGTCCCGCAGCGTCTCGGTGAGGTCGCGGCGCTCGAAGCCCGCGGCCTCCGCCCGTGCCGTCGAGCGGGCGTTCATGCCGCGCCAGTCGGTGTCCGCGATCCACAGCGGGAGCGAGCCGGGGCCCGCCCACTGGCCGACGCCGCGCTCGAGCAGCCACTCCTCCGGCACGGCGACCGGCTCGGCGGACGACCCGCCGCGCGCCAGGGCCAGGTGCTCGCCGAACGGCACGGGGGTCCCGCAGACGTTCATCACGCCCTCCACCCGCGCCTCGGCGGACGCCACCAGCCAGGCGGCGAGGTCCCGCACGTCGACCACGGAGGTCGGCAGCTCGGGCGCACCCGGCACCAGCACGGGGCCGGACCGCGCGCTGAAGCGCCAGGGCCAGTAGGAGGAGCGGCTCGTCGGGTCGCCGGGGCCGCCGATCAGGCCGGCGCGCGCGATCAGGGACGGCGCGGATCCGGCCAGCACGGCCTGCTCGCAGGCGGCCTTCGCGGCGCCGTACGAGGCGGGGTCGTCGGAGGGAGCGAGCAGCTCGGCGTTTTCGTCCGCGCCGACGACCGCGTTCTCGGCGTAGACGCTCGTGGTCGAGACGAGGACGTAGGCGCTGCAGCGCAGGTCGCGGACGGATCGGCGGACGTGCTGCGGGGTCGAGGAGACGTCGATCACCGCATCCCACGATGCCGCAGCCACGGCGTCGAGAGCGTCGTCGCGGTCGCGGTCGGCCCGGACGAGGGACGCCCCCGCGGGAACGGCCGTCCCGCGCACGAGGCAGGTCACGTCGTGGCCGCGCCGCAGCGCCTCCTCCGCGAGGTGCCCGCCGAGCCAGCCCGTGCCTCCGAGGATCAGCGTTCTCATCCCCGCATGCTCGCACGGGCCGCCTCGCGCGAAGCCCGCTGAGGTGCCTGAGTTGGTCCCGAGAACGCTGAAACAACTGCATTCCCGGGCGACTCAGCGCAGTGGGCGCCGAGCGAGCGCCTCAGCGACAAGTGCCCCTCCAAGGACCCCCGGACACCCGACCACCCGACCACCCGAGCCCGCCCGCGTCCTCTGTCCGGAATCACGCGGGCGGCTCGGGCGCTCGAGCGGCTCACACGACGACGAAGGCGTCCAGGATCAGCGAGTTGCCCGTGGAGGCGGCGTTGCGCTTGCTGCCGCGGCGGATGGTGATGGTGTGCTCGCCGGCGCTGAGGGTGCTGCTGGTGAACACGGTGCGGGCCGAGCGGTTCGTGGCGCTGTAGCGGTCGACGGAGGCGACGAGCACGCCGTCGATCAGGACCTCGTTGATGCCCGAGGTCGGGGTGATCCGGCTCACCCAGCTGACCTTCGTGCCCCGGAAGCGGAGGGTCGCCGAGGCCGTGGAGGTGCTGGAGTACGAGATGCTGCCGCCGCTGTCGGCGGTGCTCGAGAGCGTCGCCCAGGTGCCGACCGTCGCGATGACGGCGGCTCCGTTCTGGTACGTCCCCGCCGCCGGCAGCGTCGAGGTCGGGGTGGGCGTGGACGTGGCCGTCGGGGTCTCGGTCGGAGTCGGCGTGTCGGTGGGCGTCGGCGTGCTGGTCGGAGACGCCGTCGCGGTGGGGGTGGGCGTCGACGTGGAGACGGTCCCCGCGGTCACGACGAAGGCGTCGAGGATCAGCGTGGATCCGGTGGACGCCGGGTTGCGCGTCGTCCCGCGGCGGATCGTGACCGTGTGGGTGCCGGCGGCGATCGGCCCGCTCGTCCAGACCGTCTGACCCGAGCGGGTCGTGGGGCTGTAGCGGTCGACGGTGGCGACAAGGACGCCGTCGAGCAGCACCTCGTTGATGCCGGAGGTCGCCGTCATCCGGCTCACCCAGCTGACGCCCGTGCCCGAGAAGCGGAAGCTCGCGGACGCTCCGGCCGAGCTGGAGTAGCTGATGCTCCCACCGCTGTCGGCGGAGGAGGAGATCGTGCTCCAGGTGCCCGCCGTCGTGATGAGCGGCGAGGAGTTCTGGTACGTGCCCTCGCCCGGGATCGACGAGGCGGGCTCGTCGGGCAGCGGAACGACCGGCTGCTCCGCGAGCCAGCGGTCGAACGTGTCGAGCATGTCCTTGTTCGTCAGGCTCGGCACGTTGTGGCCGTTCGGAGCGCCCTCGGTCGGCGTGTAGAGGACCACCGCCTCCTTCGCGACGGGCTTCGCGAGCGCGACCCACGCCCCTCCGTGCACGGCGATCGGGACGAGGACGTCCTCCGTCGAGCCGGTCGTGCGGATCCGCGCCCCCGCCCACGAGGCCTGCGGCAGCAGCGCGGGGTCGGTCGCCGGGATCGTCGAGGGGTCGTTGTCGTAGTCCGGCAGGACGCGCCCCGGGTCGCGGCGGGCCATGTCGGCCATGTCGTAGACGCCGGCCGCGTGGTACGCGCCGCGGATCTCGGGGACCAGCTTGTTGCCGTACGCCCAGCAGAGCAGTGCGCCACCGCCGGAGTTCGAGCGGAGGAAGCTCGCCCCGATCCGCCACGTCTTCTGGAACCAGGCGACCGCGTCCACCTGCATGGCGACGGCCCGCTTGTTCGTGTAGATGCTGCCGCCGTAGTTCGGGCAGATCGAGATGACGCCCTTGTCGACGGCCTGGTCGGCGCTGTACTGGTAGGCGCCGGACAGGGCCGCGTAGGTGCTCCCGTTGGCGTGGTAGTACCAGTAGACGACCCGGCCGATCCGCTGCGAGGGGACCGCGGTGTGCGGAACGAAGAGCCGCGCGCGGTCGGTGCCGATCATCACGTCGATGATCTGGTACGGCTTCTTCCCCACGCGCGAGATCGCCGTGTCGCTGCGCCCGAGCTCGTTGGGCAGCGGCGGGATCACGCTGTAGTCGGGCGCCGCGGACGCGGTCATCGCGTAGGCGAAGGCGGATCCGACGCCGAGGGCGGCTCCGGTGAGGACGAGACGGCGGCTGTGGCGCGCAGGAGAGGACATGGGATCCCGACGTGGAGAGGGCTGCTCGGTCGGCGGAGCCTGACCGGAAGGTGTGAGGGGGGTGCTGCGGTCCGGATCGGACCACCGTGGAGGGGGCGCGGTGCGGTCCTTCGGGGGACCGTGCGGGCGGGCAGGCGCGAGTGCATCCTCCCGCGTCCGCCGCGCGACCACCAGACCCGCTTCAGGGACACCCGCGGCGGCGCTCCCACCTGGCGTTCAGCGGCGGAGCGATCCGGAGAAGGTCCTGGTGAGAGCGCTATCTCGCGCCACTGCTCTGGAGATGCCCGCCACGGGAGCGGAACTGCATCGTGTCGGTGGCGGAACTCCGGGGCGGCACGGGGCCGGCACGGATCCAGGCCGCCGTGCGCCCGGCGCGAGGGCCATGCGCACGTCAACACTCTCGCGGGAGACCCCCGGATGAGTCTCGTTATCTGAGCACGACCTGATCGCTGGTTCAGCGCCTGCTCTCCCCCCTCTGAGTGCCGACCGGATCGAGGGTCCGTCGTCCGCCGCCCACGTCCCGTCTCAGGGGGACAGGGCGCCTCCGAGCCGCGACCTATCGTGATCCCGCTCCATCCGGAAGGCCCGGCGAGGCGCCCCGGGGGGAGGTCGATCCGTGTCGAACGCGCATGCCCGGCCGAGCCACGACCGCTCGATCGCCCTCGGCCTCGTCCTGCTCCTGCTCGCCGCCGTCCTCGTGGTTCTGCCGGCGACGAGAGCTGCGGCGGCCACGGTCCTGCTCCAGGAGGGCTTCGGCGGCACCAGCGTCGCGGACTCGGCCTGGCAGGCGCTCGACGGGGGCTGCATCACCCGGGCGACGACCGCACCCCCGGCCGGGTCCTCGAACCTCGGCGTCTGCGCCAACCGGACTCAAGCCCCCGTCGCCGCGACGAGTCCGGGCTTCCTCCAGCTCACCGATGCCCGCAACGACGCCAAGGGCGGCGCGGTCTTCAACCGGCCCATTCCTGCCGCGGGCGGCATCGACGTCCAGTTCGACCAGTACCAGTACGGAAGCTCGCTGACCGGGGCCGACGGCATCGGCTTCTTCCTCACCGACGGCTCGAGGTCCCTCACCGCGGCGGGAGCTCCGGGCGGATCGCTCGGCTACGGCCAGTCGGCGACCGTCGACGGGGTGAACGGCGGCTACCTCGGGATCGGAATCGACGCCTTCGGGAACTTCTCGGCCAGGCCCCCCGCCGCGCCTACCCTCGGCCTCGGCTCCGACTGCCCCTCGAACTCCGGGTCGGCGCTCCTCACGGCGAACAAGATCGTGGCGCGCGGACCCGGGCAGGCCAAGAGCGGATACTGCTTCCTCCAGTCGGCCTCGCCTCCCCTGCTGACGTCGGTCCGCACGACGGCCACGACATCGACGGGCGCTCCGCCCGCGTCCTACGGGCGCACGATACGGATCATGGTCTCGGCTGCCGCCACTCCCGTCGTCACGGTCTACTGGGGAGGGACAGCGGGTCTGCCCGCCGGGCAGCTCGATCAGCTGATGCAGTTCACGATGCCGACCGCAGCGCCCTCGACCTACAAGCTCGGCTTCACGGCGTCCACCGGTGGATCGAACGACACCCACCTCGTCCGCAACGTCGCCGTCTCGTCCATCAACACTCTCGACGACATCACTCTGGTCAAGCAGATCGACCGCACCACCACGCAGCCCGTCGCCTACGCCGAGGGATCCGTCATCCCTTACCAGTTCGTCGTCACGAACGGATCTATCCGGGGCACGCTCACCGGCATCGTCGTCACGGACCCGAAGGCCGCGAGCATCTCCTGTCCGACGACGACCCTGCTCCCGCTCGCCTCCACCATCTGCACGGGATCCCATACGGTCACGGCCGCCGAAGCGGTGGCCGGCTCGTTCGTCAACACGGCGACCGCTGCAGCGACGAAGACGGAGACGATCTCGAACGTCGTGACGACGACCCCCGTCACGAGCAGGACCGCCACCGTCACCGCCCCCATCGCCGCCCCGGCTCCCGCTCTGACCCTCACCAAGACCGCCCTGCTCACCGACACGAACGGCAACGCCCAGGCCGACGCCGGAGAGCAGATCCGCTACTCCTTCCTCGCCCTCAACTCCGGCACCGTCACTCTGCAGAACGTCGCGGTCACGGACCCGAAGGTCACCGGCATCACGCCCGCCTCGACGCAGCTCGCCCCCGGAGCGAGCGCCACCTTCACGTCGGCGCCGTACACGGTCCTTCAGACCGACATCGACAAGAACACGTCGCTCGTCAACACGGCGACCGTCTCCGGCCGCACCTTGGCCGCCGCGCCCGTGACGGTCACCGCGACCTCCACGGCCACCACGCCGATCCGCTACGCGCCCTCGATCTCGCTGACGAAGAACGGCACGATCCCGACCGGCGCCGCCGTGGGCTCGACCGTCTCCTACAGCTTCACCGCCACCAACACCGGCAACACCGGGCTGAGCGCCGTCGCGGTCACCGACCCCAAGAGCGGTCTCTCCGCGCTCGCCTACTCGTGGCCGGGGACCGCCGGGCGCCTCGAGATCGGCCAGTCGGTCACGGCGACCGCCTCGTACACGCTCACGCAGGCCGACGTCGACGCGGGCCAGGTCCTCAACACCGCCACCGCGACCGGCACCCCTCCGACGGGCGCCGCCGTCACGGCCACCGCCTCGCGGACGGTGACGATCACCCGCACGAACGACCTCGCGCTCACCAAGACCGCGAACCCCGCCGTCATCAGCGCCGCCGGCACCGTGGTGACCTACACCTTCCGCGCGACCAACACCGGCACCACCACCCTCACCGCGGTCGCGATCAGCGACCCCAAGAGCGGGCTCTCCGCTCTCACCTACTCCTGGCCGGGCACTTCCGGACGACTGCTGCCCGGCCAGGTCGTCACCGCGACCGCCGCCTACACGACCACCGCCGCCGACGTCACCGCCGGCACGATCGCCAACACCGCCACGGCGACGGCGACCGGCCCGACCGGCGGGGCGTTCACCCGCACCGCCTCGGTGAGCATCTCGGTGATCCCCGATCCTGCCGCCGACGCCGCAACGGTCGTGCAGGGCGGATCGGTCGTGATCGACGTGCTCGCGAACGACGGGCCCGCCGCGACCGGAGCGACCTTCTCGCGCGCGCAGCTCTCGGCGACCCCGAAGGCGATCGGAGGCGCGGCGACCCCCGCCCCCGCCACTCCCGTGCAGGGGTCCGTCTCCTGCGCCGCGAGCGGAGCGACCCGCGGCCAGTGCACCTACCGCCCGATCGCCGCCTTCGTCGGCACCGACGTCTTCGACTACTCCCTCTCGGGCCAGTACGGCACCTGGAACGTGCGGGTCACGGTCACCGTCACCGCGCTGAACCGCGCGCCGGTCGCCCGGCCCGACCGCGTGGTCGCGACCACTGGCGGCCCCGCCGTCACCGTCGCTCCGCTCGCGAACGACACCGACGAGGACGCGGGCACGACCCTCGCCCTGGCCGGAACGAGCGTCCCGGCGGGACTGCGCGGCACCTTCTCCTGCTCCGGATCCACGTGCACCTACACGCCCGCGGCCGACAGCTGGACCGGGAGCGCGACGATCGCGTACACGGTCACGGACGGCGCGCTCACAGCGGGCGGCACGATCACGGTCTGGGTCGATCCCGCTCCCCTCGTCCGGCGCGGCTTCTCCGGCACCGGCAGCACGAGCGGAGCGGTCGGGCTCGGCGCCTGGACCAGCTCCTCCGTGGTCGCCACGCCCGTCGCGAGCTGCACGGCCGGTCGGCCGAGCACCCTCGTGAGCTGGTCGGCCGCCGCTGGAGCGACCGGCTGGACCCTCGAGCGCCGCCTCGCGGGGACGACGCCCGGCCCCTGGACCGTGATCGCGGCACCCGCCGCCTCCGCGACGAGCTTCACCGACGACCGGGTCGGTGAGGGCCGCAGCTACCAGTGGCGGGTCCGCCCGGACCTGCAGCGCTGGCTCGGAGTCGCGTCCGCCGCCTCGACCGCCGTCGCCCAGCCGGCCGTCACCACCGCCGGAGGCTGCTGATGCCTCCCCGCCGACACCCCTCTCGTCCTGCACGTGTCCTCGTGAGGGAGACCACGCCCGCACCGGGCACCACCCACCAGAAAGGAACGGTCGCCATGACCACCACAGCACCCACCCGTCGCAGCCCCTGGAAGAAGATCGCCCTCACCGGCGGCGTCCTCCTCGCCGCGGGAGCCCTCGCCGGCGCCGGCGCCTTCGCCGTGTTCACCGACTCCGGGACCGCCAGCGTCACCGCGGACGCCGGACAGCTCGACATCAACCTCGACGGCACCTTCATCGTGACGGACATCGCGCCCGGAGACACCATCCAGCGCCCGGTGACGATCGTCCTGCCGAACGCCACCAACGACGGCGACCTCGTCTCGTCGGTGCGCTTCTCGCAGGCCGTCACCAACGACGTCGTTGGATCCGACACCACCGACCAGAACCGTGTCGGCCAGTCTCTCGTCTCCGGCCCGAACGGCCTCGACTACCGCCTGCTGACCTGCTCCACCGCCTGGACGACCGCCCCCACCACGACTCCGGCGGGCCCGTACTCCTGCAGCGGGACCACCACGGTCACCGGATCCGGCAAGCTGTCGTCCATCGGCGGCCAGGCCGGCGCGGTCGACTTCACCCCGGCGAACTTCGGCATCACCCCCACCACGACCGGAACCTTCCCCTCGGACGCCGGTGACGTGACGCTGAACACGCTGATCGAGCTCGTCCTGCCGACGGCGGCCGACAACGCGTACGAGAACGCCTCCGCCACGGTCACCTTCACCGCCGCCGCGATCCAGCGCGCCGGCATCCAGAAGTAGACCGTCCGCCACCGCCTCCGCCCTGCCCGGCCGCCACCGGCGCGGGGCGGAGGCATCCCCCTTTCCCCGGAGTCGTCCCCATGCCCCACGCCCGTGCGCTCGTCGCCGTCCTCGCGGCGGTGCTCCTCGCGCCCGCGGCGAGCGCCGAGCCCGTCGGCGTGCTCGACGTGCGCGAGCTCTCGGCGCCCGGATCTCTCACCGACCTCGCTCCGGGCGACCGCGCCGAGTGGGCGGTCGAGGTGACCAGCACCGGCTTGTCGCCGCAGGGGGTCTCCGTGGCCTTCGCGGTCGACGGAGGGACGCTGGCGCAGGACCCGCGCGACGGCCTCCAGCTGTCCGTCGAGCTCTGCGACTCGGCGTTCACCGTCGCCGAGGTCGTCGACGGGGGGCGCACGGTCGAGCGCTACCTCTGCCCCGACGACGCTGTGCCGCTCGGATCCGGGCCCGCGGCGACGCTCGGCCGGCTCGACGGCGTGCGTCCGCTCGAGCGCGGGGCCACCGTGGGCGTGCGCGTCCGCGTCCTGTTCCCGGAGTCGGCCGGCAACGGGACCGAGCTCGCGGCGGCGTCGCTGCGGGTGCTCGAGGGCACGACGGAGGAGGATCCCTCCGCGACGCCCGGCCCCGGCTCCTTCCCCGGAGCGGCGGGCGGCGGGCTGGCCGTCACCGGCCGCGACCTGGGCGCCGCGCTCCTGGGCGGGATGCTCGCCCTCGGCTCGGGCGCCCTGCTCGCCGCGGCTGCGCGCCGTCGTCACCGGAGGGAGCAGGCGTGAAGGCCCTCCGCGCTCTCCTCGGCGGACTGGTCACGATCGTGGCCGTCGCCGGCATCGCCGTCTTCGTCCTCTCCGCGCTCGGTCTCGTGCGGCTCGTGCCGGTGCTGTCGAACTCGATGGCGCCCGGGATGCCCGTCGGCTCCCTCGCCGTCACCCTGCCCGTCGACCAGGCCGCGATCCGCGCCGGCGACGTGATCGTCTTCACCGACCCGGACGATCCGGGCCGCCGCGTCATCCACCGCGTCACCCTCGTCTACTCCGAGGAGGAGGCTGCGGCCCTCCGCGGCCGCGAGCCCGGCCAGCTGGCGCTCACCACCAAGGGCGACAACAACGAGTCGGCCGACCCGTGGATCGTGACGATCGCGGACGAGCGGATCTGGCGCGAGAGCTCGGTGGTGCCGCTGCTGGGCTGGCCGAGCATCGGCCTCGCCCACCCGGAGGCGCGGTTCGCGCTCTTCGCCGCGGGAGGCGCGGTCATCGTGGGCGCGCTCCTGATCGCCATCTGGCGCCGCCCCGCGGAGGTCGCCCCGTGAGCGGCGCGCACCGCTCGTCGGACGGCACGCCGCCCCCGGAGCCCCTGCGTCCGCCCGCTGAGCACGGACGGCACAGCGCCCGGCCGTCCTCCCGCGACCGCGGAGCCCCGCGCCACTCCCCCGAGGTCCGCCGCCGCGTGGTCTCCCGCGCGGGCCTCGCCGGACTCGTCGCCGGCGCGCTCGTCCTCGGCGCCGCCGCCACCGCGACCGCCGTGCTCCTCGACCGGGGCTCCGTGAGCGCGCGGGTCGCTTCCGGCACCGTCATCGCGACGTTCACCGGCACCGGAGCGACGACCGTGCCGGTCCCCGTCGCGGGACTCGTCCCCGGCGGCACGGCCCGGCGCCTCCTCGACCTGACGAACGCCGGGACCCTGCCGATGTCGGCCCTCCAGCTGCAGACGGCCACCGGCACCGACCTCTCGGACGGCCTGCAGCTCGCGATCGAGCGCTGCTCGCTGTTCTGGTCGGCCGATGCCGCGACCTGCCCCGGCACCGTCACCACCGTGTCGACCGACCGCCCCGCCGCCTCCCGCCTCGACCTGCCCGGCTCCCCCGCCCTCGCCGTCGGAGCGACCGACCACCTCCGCTTGACCGTGCGCCTCTCGGAGTCCGCGCCGTCCGCCGCGCAGAGCACTTCCGCGACGCTGACCGTCACCGTCGTCGGCGTGCAGCGTCCGGGCCGCCAGCTGTAGGCGCGGCGGGCCCACGCCTCGGCGGCACCACCGCCGCGCCGCCCCCTTCCGCGCTGAGGTGCCCGGGACGGCCGTTGACACGCCGGAGAGGGCGACCGTCTCGGGCGACTCAGCGGGGCCGCGGGTACCTCGGTGATGCCTCGCTACTCGCGCAGGGCCGCCACGGCGTCGTGGAAGCTCGGCACGTCGGAGAGCACGCCCTCGGGGCCCAGCACCGTCCAGGTCGTGCCCGTGCGGATCAGGACGCCCAGCTCCTCGGCGGGCCGGCGGCGGGTGCGGCGCAGCTCGAGCACGAAGACTCCGGGACGCGCCTCTCTGATCTCGGGAGTGCGCCGGTCGGGCAGCATCACGAGTCCTCCCCGAGGGTCAGCGGTAGACGCTCCACTCCTTCTTCACGATCCGGCGCTCCTCGCCGTCGACCGCGACGATCCACTCGCCGTCCTTCTTGGCCACGACCCGCCCGCGCAGGTACTGCGGCTCCCAGCCGTCGGCCTTGTTGACCCACTTCACGAACCGCGCGAACCGCCCCGGTGCCACGTCGTCTCTGGACATCTCTCGACTCCCCTCGTCGTCACCGGCACGTCCATCGCCCTCCGTCAGGAGAGCACCTCGCCCAGCGCGAGGGGGACCTCTCCTGTGAGGTCTCGAAGCCGGTTCACCGACGGTAGAACGCGCTGCTGGAAGTGGACGAGGCCGTTGACTGATCGACGATCGTCTGGCAGTGGGGTCAGGATGCGGCAGCGGAATCAGGAGTCGAACAGCACGTGCGGCCGTCCGGCGTCGACGATCACGCGGGCGCGCACCCCGTAGACGTCCGCGATCAGCGCCGGAGTGAGCACCTCCTCCGGGGTGCCGCCCGCGACCACGCGCCCCTCGCGCAGCACCAGCAGCGCGTCGCAGAACAGGGCCGCGAGGTTGAGGTCGTGCAGCGCGACGACCGTGGTCACCGGCAGCGCCCGCACCAGGGCCAGCAGCTCCAGCTGATGGCGGATGTCGAGGTGGTTGGTCGGCTCGTCCAGCAGCAGCTCGCGCGGCTCCTGCGCCAGCGCCCGGGCGATGTGCGCGCGCTGCCGCTCGCCGCCCGAGAGGGTGTGCCAGAGGTGGTCGGCCTTCGCCTCGAGACCCACCTGCTCGAGGGCGCGCTCGATCGCGCGCAGGTCCTCGGCCGTGTCTCCGCCCAGAAGGGAGCGGTGCGGTGTCCGCCCCAGCCGGACGACGTCGCGGACGGGGAGGTCCGCCTCCGTCTCGGCCTGCTGCGTCACCGTGGCCACGGCCCGGGCGACCTCGCGGCGGCGGAGCGAGCGGAGCGGCGCGCCGTCGAGGGTGACGACGCCGGCGTCCGGAGCCGCGGTGCCCTGCAGCAGCCGCAGCAGCGACGACTTGCCCGAGCCGTTGGGCCCGAGCAGTCCCACTGTCGAGCCGGGAGCGGGGCGGAGCGAGACCCCGTCGACCACCAGGCGGCCGCCCCGGCGCCACGAGACCCGGTCGGCCTCGAGCGTCACGAGCGGCCCCTCCGCCGCAGGAGCAGCAGCATGAACACCGGCACGCCGACGAGTGCCGTGCCGACCCCCACCGGCAGCGGAGTCGGCGCGAACGCCACCCGCGATCCGGCGTCGACCCACACCAGGAACACCGCGCCGAGCAGGATCGTCGCGGGGATCACCCGCGAGTGCCGCTGGCCGAACACGAGTCGCGCGGCGTGCGGCAGCACCAGCCCCACGAAGCCGATCGCGCCGGCGATGCTCACCAGGGTCGCCGTCAGCAGGGCCGTCACCACCAGCAGGAGGAGGCGGGTGCGGCCCACGTGCACGCCGAGCGACGCGGCCATGTCCTCCCCGAAGGCGAACGCGTCGAGCGTGCGCGCCGCGGCGAGGCAGACCACGGAGCCGAGCAGCACGACTCCTCCGCTCAGCGCCACGTCGTCCCAGCGCATGCCCTCGAGGGAGCCGAGCAGCCAGAACATCACGCCGCGCGTCTCGTCCGAGTCGGCGAGCGCGAACACGATCAGCGAGGTCAGCGCCGAGAACAGCTGCGTGCTCGCCACCCCCGCCAGGATCACGCCCGAGGTGCCGCCCGCCGAGAACCGCGTGAGCAGCAGCACGAAGCCGAAGGCGACCAGCGCGCCGACGAAGGCGCCTCCGGAGAGCCCGACCACTCCTCCGCCGACCCCGAGCACGCCGACGAGTACCGCGCCCGTGGACGCTCCGGAGGAGACGCCCAGCACGAACGGGTCGGCGAGCGGATTGCGCAGCAGCGACTGCAGGATCACTCCGCACACGCCGAGCCCCGCCCCGCAGGCCGCGGCCACGAGTGCGCGCGGGAGGCGCTCCTGCCAGACGATCGCGTCCTCGGCCGCACGCACCGGGACGGAGGCGAGCCCGAGGTGGTTGAGGAGGATGTCGCGGACGTTCACGAGCGAGACGTCGGCCGGGCCGAGCGTCACCGCGACGCCGACCGAGAGCGCCAGCGCGAGCAGCCCGCCGACGACCAGCGCGGCGGCGGCAAGGCCCCGCGGCACCCGGCGTACGAGGACCGCGCCCGTGCCCGTGCCCGTGCCCGTGCCCGTGTGCGTGCTCAGAGCGAGGCCCCGTTCTCGTCCCACCAGGCGCGGATCTTCTCGAGCCCGTCGACGAAGCGGATCGACGGGTTCATCTCGGCGCCGTGGAGCGCGATGAAGCGGCCGTCCTGCACCGCGGGCAGGCTGCTGGTCAGCGGGTCGGAGCGGAGGAACGCGGTCTTGTCGTCGAGGCGGTCACCGGGGAAGCGGTCGCGCTGCAGGTCGCCGAGGACCAGGACGTCCGGGTCGGCCGCGACGACGCTCTCCCAGCCGACGGCGGGCCAGTCCTCCGCGCGGTCGGCGAAGACGTTGGTCATGCCGGTCGTGGTGCCGAGCATCGAGGCGAAGTTGTAGCCGCCGGCCATGTAGGGCGTCTTGGTATCGGCGAACCAGAAGGCGACGCTCCGGCCGCCGAGGTCGACCCCCTCGGTGGCGGCGGCGGCGCGCTCCTGCAGTTGCGCGACCAGGGCGTCGCCGCGCTGCTGCACGTCGAAGACCTCGGCCAGCTCGTGGATCTCCTGGTAGAGGACGTCGACGGTCAGCGGGACGGTGCGCGTGCCGCTCCCGCCGTTGACGCTCGCTCCGTTGTCGCAGTCGGAGGGGGCGAGGTAGGAGCCGATCCCCGTCTCGGCGAGGCGGTCGCGCGAGGCGACGCCCTCGGGGGCGTAGTGGCGGCCGAAGGAGGCGGTGACGAAGTCCGGGTCGGCACCGAGCAGCACCTCGTAGGTGGGCGCGTTGTCGGCCAGGCGCGGCACGCTCTCGTTCGCGGAGGCGAGGGTCTCGAGCACGGGGTCGGTCCAGGAGGCCGTGCCGACCATCCGGTCCTCGAGGCCGAGGGACAGCAGGATCTCGGTCGAGTTCTGGTCGAGGGAGACCACCCGCTGCGGAGGGGCGGTGACGGTGGTCGTGGTGCCGCAGTCGTCCAGCGTGAGCGGGTACGAGGTCGTGCCCTCCCCCGCGGCGGCCGTGCTCTCGGGCTCGATCTGCTCGGAGGCGCCGCAGCCGGTGAGGGCGAGCAGGGTCAGGGCGGCGAGGGCGAGGGCGGCGGGGCGCCGTCGATGCGTGGACATGGATCTCCCGTGGTTCGTGGGCGTCGGTCGTCGGCCCGGTTCGTGGGCCTTGTTCGTGGGTCCGGTTCGCCGGCAGGGCTCGTCGGCCCGGTCCGTCGGCGGGCGGCACCCGCGTCTCGGCGCGGAGTCCGGGTAAGCATAGCCTTACCTCACCTAAGCCCGTCCATCCGCGCCAGTCGATCCGCGCCACCCGCCTTCGATCCACCCTCGGTCCCGCCCACCGGCGACTCCGCAGAAGTCGCCGTGGTCGCGCGCGAGAACGGCGACCTCCGAGTTCTCGATGCACTCAGAAGGCCCGGAACAGCCGAGTAAGCGGACACCTGTCGCGCACCTCGCCTCCGCAGCCCCCAACCAGGTGGACAGCACCCCGGACACGGTTCCCCTGAGGGCGGGAGAGCGCGATCCTGAACACCGACGATCGACGGCTCCCGCCCCACCGCCCGCCGACCGTCACGGAAGGAACCCGTTGCCCCGCCACTCCGCCCGCACCGCCCCCTCCGGCCGGTCCGCGCTGGTGCGCAAGGCCGACGCGTCCGGCTACCGGCCCGAGATCGAGGGACTGCGCGCCGTCGCGTCCCTCCTGGTCGCGACGTTCCACATCTGGCTGGGCCGCGTCTCCGGAGGCGTCGACGTCTTCTTCGTGATCGCCGGGTTCCTCACCACCCTGACCCTCCTCGGCCAGATCCGCCGGTTCGGGCGCGTGCGTCCGATCGCCTTCCTCCGGAGGCTCGCCTCGCGGCTCTTCCCGGCGGCCGCGGTGGTGCTGGTCGTCGTCGCGGCGCTCGCTCCGCTCCTCCTGCGCCCCTCGCAGCTGCTGCAGACCTTCACCGAGGTGCTCGCCTCGACCTTCTACGTCGAGAACGTCGCGCTCGCACGGGCCGGAGTGGACTACCTCGCGCAGGACGACTTCCACTCGCCGGTGCAGAACTTCTGGGCGATGTCGGTGCAGGGGCAGTTCTACCTGGTCTGGCTCGCCCTGGTGCTCGTCGCGACCCTCGCCGCCGTGCTGCTGCGGCGACGCGCGCAGCTGCCGCGGTTCCTGCTGGCGCTCGTCGCGGCGCTCACCGTCCTCTCGTTCGCGTTCTCCGTCGTGCTGGTCGGGATCGACCAGCCGACCGCGTACTACAGCACCCTCGCCCGCTCGTGGGAGTTCGGGCTCGGCTCGCTCGCGGCCCTCGTGCTCCCGGGACTGGCGATCCCGGCGACCCTGCGGGCCGTTGCCGGGTGGCTGGGGCTGATCGGAGTCGTCTCCTGCGGGTTCGTGCTCCAGGTCTCGAGCGCGTTCCCGGGCGCCGCCGCGCTCTGGCCGACCCTCTCGGCGGTGCTCGTGCTCGTCGCCGGGACCGGCCCCGCCCCGGAGCGCGGCGTCGGCCGGCTGCTGGCCCTGCGCCCGCTCGTGTGGCTGGGCGGCCTGAGCTACGGGATCTACCTCTGGCACTGGCCGCTCCTGGTCTTCTGGCGCGAGAGCAGCGGCGAGGACCCGACCGCTCCGGCGGGCCTGGGCGTCATCGCCGCCGCGATCCTCCTGGCCGCCGCCTCGAAGCGCTTCCTCGAGGACCCCCTCCACCGCCGCGCCCCCGCCGAGCGCCCGCACCGCCTCCGCGCGCTCGCCCCGGCGGCCCTGCTGGCCGTCGCCGCCCTGGTCGGAGCGACGGGCCTCACCGGAACGAACGCCGCGATCGCCGCCGACCTCACCCGCGCGCACGCCCTCCCCGTCTCGACCGAGGGCTGCGTCGGAGCCGCGGCGCTCGCGAACGCCTGCCCCGACTCCTGGACCACGAGCCTGCCCGCCGTCGACGCCTCGGAGGACGGCTCCGCCCTGAACACCGACGAGTGCAGCACGGGCAACTCCGGCACCGCGCTCAAGGAGTGCCGCTTCGGCGATCCCGCCGGCCTCCGCGTGCTGCTCATCGGCAACTCGCACGCGGCGTCGTTCTTCCCGGCGCTGCGCGGCGTCGCGGAGGAGCGCGGCTGGGACCTGCACACCTACTACAAGACGGGCTGCGTCTTCTCGACCGCGGAGCGGCGCGACGACTCCGCCTCCTCCCGGCGCTCCTGCGACGTCTGGAACGAGAAGCTGCAGGAGGAGCTCGCGGGCCAGGAGCCGTACGCGCTCGTCGTCACCGCCTACTCCGCGAAGAAGTCCGTGTTCGTCGACGCGTCCGGCACCCCCGACGAGCAGGCCGGCATCGACGGGTTCCACGAGTCGTGGGCGCCGCTGATCGCCCGCGGATCCACGGTGGTCGCGATCCGCGACAATCCGGTGCTGCCCTCGCTCTCCCTGCTGGCCTGCGCCGAGGAGCCGGGCTCCGCGGCCGACTGCAGCGTGCCGCTCGACGAGGCCTTCGCCGCCCGCGAGCTGATGGCCGCCGCGGCCGAGGGCTGGCCGGGCGCCGCCGCCGTCGACCTCACCCGCTGGTTCTGCGACGACCGCGGCTGCCCCCTCGTGATCGGCGGAGTGAAGGTGTACCGCGACCTCGGGCACCTCACCGAGTCGTACGCCCGGACCCTGGCGCCCTACCTCGGCGAGGCGCTGGACCCGCTGGTCGGCTGAGGACGCTCGCGCTCGACTCCCAACGCATGCAAGACTGTTTATACGAACAGGGATCGGAGGAGCCGATGGGCCACTCTCACGGCGTTCCGGCCGGCTCCGCCGCCGCGCGGCACCGGCGTCCGCTCGTGGCCGCCTTCGTGCTGACCGCGGCGTTCATGGTCGTCGAGTTCGCGGTCGGAGTCGCGACGGGCTCGCTCGCGCTGCTCTCGGACGCCGCGCACATGGGCACCGACGTGCTGGCCCTCGGGATGTCGATCGCCGCGATCTCGCTCGCCGCCCGCCCCGCCGCGAAGGGCCGCACCTACGGCTCCTACCGCCTCGAAGTGCTGGCCGCCCTCGCCAACGGCCTGCTGCTGTTCGCGGTCGCCGCGTTCGTGATCGTCGAGGCCGTCCGCCGCTTCGCCGAACCGCCCGCGGTGCCCGGCGGCCCCCTCCTGATCACCGCCGTCGTGGGCCTGGCGGTCAACCTCGTGAGCCTGCGCCTGCTGTCGGCCGGGGCGAAGGAGAGCATCACCCTCCGCGGAGCCTCCCTCGAGGTGCTCGGCGACGCGCTCGGCTCGATCGGCGTGATCGTGGCGGCGATCGTGCTGCTCACCACCGGCTGGGCGTGGGCGGATCCGATCGTCGGCGTGCTGATCGGGCTGCTGATCCTTCCCCGCACCTGGTCGCTGACGAGGCAGGCGCTGGGGATCCTCATGGAGTCGGCGCCCGCGCACGTCGACCTCGCGGCCCTCGAGCGCGACGTCTGCGCCGTCCCCGGCGTGCTGGCGCTGCACGACCTGCACGTGTGGACGATCACCTCGGGCATGGAGAGCGCCACCGGCCACGTGGTCGTCGCCCCCGACGCCGACTACCGCACCGCGCTCTCGCGGGTGCTCGCCGTCCTCCGCGAGCGCCACGGCATCGACCACGCGACCATCCAGTGCGAGCCCGAGGCCTTCCCGGAGACGACGCACCGCGTCTGAGCGCGGGGGTGTCGCGGCGCACGGCCGCACGCCTCCGCATGCCCACGACCCTCCAGGAGTCGTCGCACTCGACGTCGACTGCGACGACTCCCGGCTCCTCGACTCTGCGGGCCTCGCCCGCCCCTGAGCACCTTCCGATTGTTGACGTGAACATGTACAGTCGGCCGTCAGGGCGCGTTCACGTGAACACGCCCGCATTTCGATGGCGAAAGAGAGACCGCATCAATGTCGATGTCCTTCAGAAGGGTCGCCGCGCTCGCCACGAGCGCCGCCCTGGCCACAGGAGCACTGCTGGCGATCCCCGCCGCAGCGGCCCCCGCTCAGGCCGCGGACGCGTTCCGCATCACGCCGAACCCCGCCGCCGCCGGTGAGGCGTTCGAGGGCTGGGGCACCAGCCTCGTCTGGTTCGCGAACGCGACCGGCGGCTATCCCGAGGCCCTCCGCGAGGACCTCTACCAGAAGGTCTTCGGCGACAGCGGCCTCGACCTGAACATCGCCCGCTACAACATCGGCGGCGGCAACGCCTCCGACGTGAAGGACTACCTCCGCCCGGGCGGCGCCGTCGAGGGCTGGTGGAAGCCGAACCCGGCCGGCGACGCGTCGACCTACGGCGGCACCTCCACGAAGCTCGCCGACCGCGATGCGCTCCTGGCGAAGTGGAACGCGGACGACCCCGCCTCCTACGACTGGACCGCCGACGAGACGCAGCGCTGGTGGGTCGAGAGGCTCGCCGAGGAGAAGCAGATCTCGCATTGGGAGGCGTTCTCCAACTCCGCCCCGTACTTCATGACCGAGAGCGGCTACGTCTCGGGCGGCTTCGACGCGAACAGCGAGCAGCTGAAGCCCGCCGCCGAGGAGCAGTTCGCGAAGTACCTCGTGAAGGTCACCGAGCACATGGAGGACGAGTACGGCATCGAGTTCGACACGCTCGACCCCTTCAACGAGCCGAACACGAACTACTGGGGCACGCAGCTCTCCAACGGCGTCCCGACCGGCGGACGCCAGGAGGGAATGCACGTCGGACCGACGCGCCAGGCGGGTCTGATCCCCGACGTCGCCGCCGCGCTGGACGCCTCGACCACCGACGCCGGCATCGCCGCGATGGACGAGACCAACCCCGACATCTTCGCGACGAACTGGGCCGCCTACTCCGCCGCGATCCGCGCCGAGGTCGACCGGATGAACGTCCACACCTACGGCACCTCGGGCCGCCTCAAGGTCCGCGACCTCGCGAAGCAGGCCGACACCGACCTGTGGATGAGCGAGATCGAGGGCAACTGGGTCACCGGCTTCGACCCCACCAACATGGAGAACGGCCTCGGCATCGCCGGCCGCATCAACGACGACCTGCGCGAGCTCGAGCCCAAGGCGTGGGTGCTCTGGCAGCCCGTCGAGGACTACTACAACATGCAGCAGCCCAAGCCCAAGGGCGAGAACCTCAACTGGGGCTCCGTCTACATCGACCTGGACTGCAAGCCGTACCAGGAGAACGGGACCGAGGTCTGGAAGTCGGTCCGCCGCGTCGCCGACGCCGGTGGCGACTCCACCAAGGCCCCGGTCTGCGGCGTCGAGACGAACTCGAAGTTCAACACCATCCGGAACTTCACCAAGTTCATCCACGAGGGCGACCACCTGATGCCCTCCAACGACAGCTCCTCTACCGCCGCCGTCCGCGGCGACGGCTCGGGCGCGACCGTCGTGCACACCAACAGCACCGCGACCGAGAAGACCGTCGTGCTCGACCTCTCCCGCTTCGGCACCATCGCCGACACCGCGACGGTCACCCCCTACGTCACCACGAAGGCCTCCTCGGCAGCCGCTCCCACGAGCAACGCCCTGGTCGCCAAGACGCCGGTGAGCGTCGACCGCATCTCGCGCACCGCCACGATCACCGTGCCCGCCAAGTCGGTCACGAGCTTCTCGATCGACGGAGTCTCGGGAGTCGCCGACTCCGCCCCCGCCCTGCGCGACGGCCACCGCTACCAGCTGGTCGGCACCCAGAGCGGCAAGGCCCTGACCGGCAACCCCTCGGGCGCCGCGACCACGATCACCGGCCTCGCCACCGACTCCGCCACGGCCGCCAAGCAGACCTGGACGGTCCGCGAGGTCGCCGCCGGCGAGCGCGAGGCCACCCGCCGCGTCGTCCTCGTCAACGGCGACGGACGCGTGCTCGGAGCCACGACCGCCGGCACCGACCTGCGCTCGCTGTCCGTCGACGCGGCGAAGACGACCGCCGCGACCCGCTGGATCGTCAACACCACCGACGGCGTGAACTTCTCGCTCGTCAACGAGTCGATCGCCCAGTCGCTCGACGTGAACGGCGGCTCCAGAGCCGACAACGCGTCGGTCGGCGTCTACACCTCCAACGGCGGAGCGAACCAGTCGTGGTCCCTCCGCGACCTCGCGCCGACCGCCGGCCAGACGATCGCCGTCCGCACCACCGCGGGCGTCGCTCCGACCCTGCCCGCGAGCATCACCCCGCAGTACTCCTGGGGAGCCGGCGCACCGCTCGCCGTCACCTGGCAGCGCCCCGCCGACTCGGCGTACGGCGCGACCGGCCGCGTCGAGGTGCCCGGCACCGCGACCGACCTCTACGGCCAGACGATCACGGTCACCGCGCTCGTCGACGTCGGCGGACTGACCGCGACCGACCCCGTGTCGGTCACGGCCGCCGCGGGCGCCTCGGTCGCCGGAGTGAAGGCCTCGGCCCCGACGACGGTCCCCGCCCGCGTGGGCGCCTCGGCCAGCACCTTCCCGGTGCCGGTCGTCTGGGACTGGACGCCGCTCACCACCGCCTCCCTCGCCCGGGCCGGGCAGGTGACGGTCTCGGGAACCGCGACCGCCGACGGCGCGACGCTCCCCGCCACGCTCACGGTGCTCGTCACCACGGGCACGCTCCGCAACTTCAACCCGGACGCCGGCATCGTCGCGACCGCGTCGTCGTCGGAGTCGGGCTACGGACCGGAGCGCACCCGCAACGGCGTGGACGGCGACAAGGGCTGGTCGAACTGGACCAACGGCACCAAGGCCGCGCAGAGCTCGCTGACCTACACCTTCCCCTCGACCCACCAGGTCGAGAAGGTGTCGGTGCAGTTCCTCGCCGACGGCGGCACCAGCTGGGCGCAGACCTACCAGCTGCAGTACCAGGCCGCCGACAGCACGACCTGGACCGCGGTCCCCGGCTACGAGTCGGCCGTGGCCCTCGCGTCGCCGGCCGGCGGAACGGCTCCGACCCTGGTCGCGTCGTTCGCGCCTGTCACGGCCAAGGCCTTCCGCGTCGTGATGAACGCCTACGACAACACGCACCTGATCGTTGCCGAGACCAAGCTCTACGAGTCGGTCGCCTCGCCCGCCGCGGTCGCCACGCTGGGCGCCCTGCGCGTCGGAGGAGCGGGCATCGCCGGGTTCGACCCGGCCCGCACCTCCTACGCGGTCACCGTCGAGGGCACGGCGATGCCGGTGATCGGAGCAGTGGCGACCGACTCGGCGGCCACCGTGCGGATCACCCAGCCGACGACGGCGAACGGCGGAGTCGCGACCATCGCGGTCCGCGCGGCCGACGGCTCCGTCACCTCGACCACGACGGTGACGGTGACCCTGAAGTCGCCCGCCGCCCTCGCGGTCGCGGTCACGGCGACCACCCGCTGCATCGCCGGCAAGGTGACGCTCACCGTCGCGGCGAAGAACGAGTCCGGCGTGCCGGTCTCGATGACCATCGCGACGCCCTCCGGGTCGAAGCAGGTCACCGGAGTCGCGCCCGGCGCGAGCGGCAGCGCCGCGTTCACCACGCGCGCGGCCTCGGTGCCGGCCGGCCAGGCCACCGTCACCGCGACGGGCACGGTCGACGGCAAGCAGGTCACCTCGGTGGCGACGGGAGCGTACGCGGCCCGCAGCTGCTGACGCCCCCTCCGACACTGACCGCCTCCGCCCCTCCGGGGACGGGGGCGGTCCGTCGTTCATCGAGAGCGGCGCTGCGGGGGCGGCGCGTCGCGGGATCCCGATACGACCGCGGCGCGGGCTACTCGATCAGCAGGGATCCGTGCCGGTCGGGCAGCCGCACACCTCCGCGCCGGTGGAGCGACCGCGCACCCCCATGCCGGTCGACCGGCCGCGGCACGCGGAGTACCGAGACCCCGCTCAGTGCCCCGCGGCCGCCTCGTCGCGGGTGCGCAGGCGCGAGACGCCCATCACGACGGCCGCGATGACCAGACCCAGGACGAGGCCGAAGATCATCGAGACGAAGGTGTCGGCCAGCCACACGACGACCGGGCCCGCGCCCTCGACCGCGTGAGTGACGACGTGCACGAGGTCGTACGGACCGTGCCACACCGTCTCGGCGAGGTTCGCGACGACGAGGTGCCCGCCGACCCAGAGCATGGCGAGCGTGCCGATGATGCTGATCGCGCGGAACACGACCGGCATCGACGCGACGATCCTCGCTCCGGTGCGCCGCACGCCGCGGGCCGCGTTCTTCATCAGGCGCAGGCCCACGTCGTCGATCTTCACGAGCAGCGCGACGGCGCCGTACACGAGCACGGTCATCCCGAGCCCGACCACCAGGAGCGCGCCGAGCGTGGGCCAGATCCCGAAGTCGGGGTCGAGGCCGTCGAGCGCGATCAGCATGATCTCGGTGCTCAGGATGAGGTCGGTGCGGATGGCGCCGAAGACGAGCTTCTTCTCGTCGCGCGCCTCCGTCTCGTGGCCGCCGTGCGAGACGCCGAACCACTCGAGCACCTTCTCCGCCCCCTCGAAGCAGAGGAAGGCGCCGCCGAGGATCAGCAGGTACGGCAGCACCTGCGGCGCGAACGCCGAGAGCAGCAGCGCCAGCGGGATGATGATGACGAACTTGTTGAACAGGCTCCCCAGCGCGATCCGCCCGACCACCGGCAGCTCCCGCGCCGGCGTGAGGCCCTGCACGTACTGCGGGGTGACGGCCGCGTCGTCGATCACGACGCCCGCCGTCTTGGCGCTCGCCTTCAGGGCGGCGGTGAGGATGTCATCGACAACCGCGAGCAGGCCGACCGACATGTGCGTCTCCTTGGAGGTCCGGGGTGAGAGGGCTCACAGTATCGCGAGCTCCGCGGTCGAGCGGGCACGGGGAGGGGCGCGGGCCCGGCGGAGGGGGTCCGGTCGCGGGGATCCCGACACGCCGGAGGGGCCGGCTCCTCGATCAGCGTGAAGGGCGGGCGGGCTCCGCAGGCCGGCTCCGCGGAAGCGTCAGGAGGCGGCGGGGGCCGGGCCGGTGCTCTCGCGGACGATGAGGCGGGTCGGCACGAGCGAGACGCCGGTGCGCTCGCCCGACTCGAGCTCGCGCAGGAGGATGTCGACCGAGCGGCGGCCCGTGTCGCCGAAGAACTGGCGCACCGTCGTCAGCGGCGGCCAGAAGCTCGCCGACTCCTGCATGTCGTCGAAGCCCGCGACGCTCACCTCGCCGGGCACGGCGCGTCCGGCCTCGTGCAGGGCGCGCAGCACGCCGAGCGCCATCTGGTCGTTGGCGGCGAAGATCGCGGTGACCTCCGGATCGGCGGCGAGCCGCTTGCCGAGGCGGTAGCCGGAGTCGGTGGACCAGTCGCCGACCAGCACCTCCGGCACCGGGGCGCCGCGCTCGATCAGGGTCGACTCCCACGCCTCGTGGCGGCGCTCGGCGGAGTAGGAGCGGTCCGGGCCGGCGATGTGGTGCACGGTGCGGTGTCCGAGTCCGAGCAGGTGCTCGACGGCCTGGCGGGCGCCCGACATCTGGTCGGTGTCGACCACCGGGTACTTCTCGCCGCCGGCGGAGTCGACGACCACCACGGGCAGGTCCGGCGGGAGGACGATGTCGGCCTCGTCGAGCAGGTGCGCCTCGACGATGATGATGACGCCGTCGACCGCCTCCTCGCTCAGCCGGTGGAACGCGACCGACACCTCGCCCTGGGTGGGGTGGGAGACGGGGATGAGGGTGATCGAGTAGCCCGCGTCGGCGGCCGCGATCGCGATGGCGTCGAGGGTGCGCATGTTGCCGAACGAGGACAGCGTGAACATGATCACGCCGATGCTGTGGAAGCGGCCCGTCCGCAGGGCCCGCGCCGCGCTGTTGGGCCGGTAGCCGAGGGCCCGCATCGCCTCGAGGACCCGCTCGCGCGTCTCGCCGTCGACGTTCTGCTTGCCGTTCGACACCCGCGAGACCGTCTGGCCCGAGACGTTCGCGCGCCGGGCCACGTCGGCCATCGAGACGCCGCGTCGCGGCCGGGTGGACGGGGACGGGCGGTCGGTCTCAAGTGACATGGGCTTCCCTTTATAGCGCGCCGCCCGTCAGCCGTGGTGCATCGTGCGCCGAACCGTGACGCAGGAACAGTCGCGGGTGGCGACGTGGACATGCTACGGTGACGCTCTGCCATGTTGACGTGAACATGGCGGGCCCGCACTACTCCCCGAACGGAATCCCATGACGACGACGTCTCCCCCCGTCCCGCTGAGCGAGGTCGCCCCTCCGGCGTCCCCCCTCGCGGCCCCGAAGTCGCGGGCGAAGAGCGAGTGGAAGGGCATGGCGTTCGTCGCCCCCTTCCTCGTCGTCTTCCTCCTGGTCTTCATCGCCCCGGTCGTCTACTCGATCTACCTCAGCCTCTTCCGCGAGCAGCTGGTGGGCGGCAACTCCTTCGTCGGCTTCGCGAACTACGCCGCGATCTTCACCGACCCGAACTTCTGGGAGGGCTTCGGCCGCGTCCTGCTGTTCCTCGTCGTGCAGGTCCCCGTGATGCTCGTGCTGGCCCTCGTCGCGGCGCTCGCGATCGACAGCGGCCGCCTCCACGGCACCGGCTTCTTCCGCATCGTGGTCTTCCTCCCCTACGCCGTCCCCGCGGTCGTCGCGGTGCTGATGTGGGGCTTCATCTACGGCGACAACTTCGGCCTGGCCGCGAACGTCAACGACCTGCTCGGCTCCGACGTCGTCCAGCCCTTCTCGCGCGACTGGATCCTCGCCTCGATCGGCAACATCGTCACGTGGGAGTTCGTGGGCTACAACATGCTCATCTTCTACTCCGCGCTGAAGACGATCCCCGGCGAGCTCTACGAGGCGGCCGAGATCGACGGCGCCGGCCCGATGCGCGTCATCCGCTCGATCAAGCTGCCCGCTCTGCGCGGCGCGATCGTCATCGCCACGATCTTCTCGATCATCGGCAGCTTCCAGCTGTTCAACGAGCCGAACATCCTCCGGACGCTGGCGCCGAACATCATCACCACCTACTTCACCCCGAACATGTACGCCTACAACCTGTCCTTCGCCGGTCAGCAGTACAACGCGTCGGCCACGGTCGCCATCGTCATGGGCGTGATCACCGCGGTGATCGCCTACGTCGTGCAGCTCCGCGGCGCGCGGAAGGAGAACTGATGGCCCTCGCGACCGCTCCCCGGACGCCCGCCCGCGCCCCGAAGCGCCCGGCCGCCCGCCGCGGCTCCTCGGTGCAGCCCAAGAAGTCGATCGCCTTCACCCTGCTGATGTCGGTCTTCATCCTCTACAGCCTCGTGCCGCTGGCCTGGCTGGTCATCAACGCGACGAAGACGCAGGCCGGCCTGCTCTCGAGCTTCGGCCTCTGGTTCGACGGCGACTTCGTCTTCTTCCAGAACATCGCCGACACCCTCAGCTACCGCGACGGGATCTTCCTCCGCTGGCTCGGCAACACCCTGCTCTACGTCGTCGTCGGCGCCGGAGGGGCGACGCTCCTGGCCACGCTCGCCGGCTACGGCCTCGCGAAGTTCCGCTTCACGGGCCGAAAGGCGGTCTTCGCCGTGGTGCTCGGAGCGATCGCGGTGCCCGGCACGGCCCTCGCCGTCCCGACGTTCCTCATGTTCAGCCAGCTCGGCCTGACCAACACCCCGTGGGCGATCATCATCCCCTCGCTGATCAGCCCGTTCGGCCTGTACCTGGTGTGGGTCTACGCGGTGGAGTCGGTGCCCACCGAGCTGCTCGAAGCGGCGCGGATGGACGGGGCGGGCGAGTTCCGCACCTTCTTCACCATCTCCATCCGCCTCCTCGCCCCCGGCATCGTGACCGTGCTGCTGTTCTCGGTCGTCGCGACCTGGAACAACTACTTCCTCCCGCTGATCATGCTGAGCGACCCCACCTGGTACCCGCTCACCGTCGGCCTCAACCAGTGGAACGCGCAGGCCACCGGCGTCAGCGCGCAGCCGATCTACAACCTCGTGATCACGGGCTCGCTCCTCACGATCATCCCCATCGTCGTCGCCTTCCTCGGACTCCAGCGCTTCTGGCAGTCCGGTCTGAGCGCCGGCAGCGTCAAGGGCTGAGCCCTCCCCCTACCCATCCCCCGGCCGGAGCGTCCTGCCCCGTCCACAGCACCCGCAGCACGAAGAAGTGAAGGGAAACACCACCATGAAGATCGCCCGTTCCGCCCTCAGGCGGACCCTGACCGTCGCGGCCGTCGCGGCCCTGGCCGCCGGCTCCCTCGCGGCCTGCTCGTCCACCTCCGGTGGCGGCACGACCACGAGCGCCGGCTCCGCCGCCGACCTCGACTCCGCCCTCGAGGCCGGTGGCAAGATCACGTACTGGAGCTGGACCCCCAGCGCCGAGGCGCAGGTCGCCGCGTTCGAGAAGGCCTACCCCAAGGTCGACGTCGAGCTCGTCAACGCCGGCACCAACAAGGACGAGTACACCAAGCTCGAGAACGCGATCAAGGCCGGCTCGGGCGCCCCCGACGTCGTCCAGATCGAGTACTACGCCATGCCGCAGTTCGCGCTGTCGGACTCGCTCCTCGACCTGTCGCAGTACGGCATGGGCGACCTCGAGGACAAGTACTCCGCCTCCACCTGGGGCAGCGTCAACATCGACGGCAAGCTCGTCGGACTCCCGCAGGACTCGGGCCCCATGGCGCTGTTCTACAACAAGACCGTCTTCGACCAGTACGGCATCGCCGTCCCCGCCACCTGGGACGAGTACGTCGCCGCGGCCGAGAAGCTGCACACCGCCGACCCGTCGAAGTACATCACCGCCGACACCGGCGACGCCGGCTTCGCGACCAGCATGATCTGGCAGGCGGGCGGCGAGCCGTTCACCACCGACGGCACGGACGTGAAGATCGACCTCGCCGACGAGGGCACCGCCAAGTGGACCGGCGTCTGGAACCAGCTGGTCGAGAAGAAGCTGCTCTCGGACACCCCCGCCTGGGGCGACGAGTGGTACAAGGGCCTCGCCGACGGCTCCATCGCCTCGCTGGTGACCGGCGCCTGGATGCCCGGCGTGCTGGAGTCCAGCGTCCCCGACGCCTCCGGCGACTGGGCCGTCGCGCCGATCCCGACCTACGACGGCACCGCCGTCAGCGCCGAGAACGGCGGTGGCGGCCAGTCCGTCACCAAGCAGAGCGAGAACCCGGCGCTGGCCGCCGCGTTCCTGCGCTGGCTGAACAGCGACCAGGCCTCGGTCGACGTCTTCCTGCAGAGCGGCGGATTCCCGTCGACCACGGCCGACCTCGACAGCTCGGACTTCACCGGTCAGGAGTCGGAGTACTTCGGCGGCCAGAAGATCAACGAGGTGCTGACCCAGGCCTCGAAGGACGTCCGCTCCGGCTGGTCGTACCTGCCCTACCAGGTCTACGCGAACAGCGTCTTCGGCGACACCGTCGGCCAGGCGTACGCCAACGGCACCAGCCTCGACCAGGGCCTCGCCGACTGGCAGAGCAAGCTCGTCCAGTACGGCAACGCGCAGGGCTTCACCGTCTCGGAGTAGCACCACTGCTCGACGCGGGGCCGGCCGGATCGCTCCGGTCGGCCCTGCGTCGTTCTCACGCTCGGACACACCGGGCACCGATCCTGAGGGGGATCCAGATGACCACCGCTCCCGAGAGCCGCTTCGCCATCGGCACCGTCGACTTCGAGCTCGACGGCCGCCCGCACCGCATCCTGTCGGGGGCGCTGCACTACTTCCGCATCCACCCGGACCTCTGGGCCGACCGGATCCGCAAGGCCCGCCTGATGGGCCTGAACACCATCGAGACCTACGTCGCCTGGAACGCGCACGAGCCGCGCCGCGGCGAGTGGCGCGAGGACGCCGGGCTCGACCTGGGCCGCTTCCTCGACCTGATCGCCGCCGAGGGCATGCACGCGATCGTGCGCCCCGGCCCCTACATCTGCGCGGAGTGGGACAACGGCGCCCTCCCGGCCTGGCTCTTCCGCGACCCCGAGGTGGGCGTGCGCCGCTCGGAGCCGAACTACCTCGCCGCGGTCAGCGACTACCTGCGCCGCGTGTACTCGATCGTGGCCCCGCGCCAGATCGACGACGGCGGGCCCGTGGTCCTCGTGCAGATCGAGAACGAGTACGGCGCGTACGGCTCCGACAAGGAGTACCTGGCCGAGCTCGTGCGGGTGACCCGCGACTCCGGCATCACGGTGCCGCTGACCACCATCGACCAGCCCACTCCGCAGATGCTCGCCGACGGCAGCCTGCCGGGCCTGCACCTCACCGGCTCGTTCGGCTCGCGGACCACGGAGCGCCTCGCGACGCTGCGCGAGTTCCAGCCCACCGGGCCGCTGATGTGCATGGAGTTCTGGTGCGGCTGGTTCGACGACTGGGGCACCCAGCACCACACGACGGACGCCGACGCCTCCGCCCAGGAGCTCGACACGCTGCTCGGGGCCGGGGGCTCGGTCAACATCTACATGTTCCACGGCGGCACCAACTTCGGCCTGACCAGCGGCGCGAACGACAAGGGCCGCTACGCCGCGATCACGACGAGCTACGACTACGACGCCCCGCTCGACGAGGGCGGCGACCCGACCGCGAAGTTCTGGGCGTTCCGCGACGTCATCGCGCGCTACGCGCCGGTGCCGGAGGAGGTGCCCGCGGTGCGCCCGCCGGCCCCCGCCCTGACCGCTCCGCTCGTCCCCGGCCCGGCGCTCCTCGGCCTCGGCCAGGCGTTCGGACCGGCCGCGCACCTCGACGCGATGGCCAGCTTCGACGACCTCGGCCACGACGACGGCTTCGTGCTCTTCACGACGACGCTCGACGGCTCCTCCGCTCCGGCCCGCCTCGTGGTGGGCGAGGAGGTGCGCGACCGCGCCTGGGTGCTGCTGGACGGCGTGCCGGTGGGCGTGCTGGCGCGCGACCACCACGAGCGGGCGCTGACTCTGCCGAGCGGACGCGGCGAGCTCGCGATCCTGGTCGAGAACCAGGGCCGGGTGAACTACGGCACGCGCATCGGCGAGCACAAGGGCCTGATCGGAGGCGTGACGCTCGACGGCGCCCCGCTGACCGGCTGGGCGGCGCGTGCCCTCGCGCTGGAGTGCCTCCCCGACCTGGCCGTCGCGGCGCCGGCGTTCTCGGCCGGACCGCAGCTCGCCTCCGGCTCGTTCGACCTCGACGAGCAGGCCGACCTGTACGTGGACACGCTGCACTGGGGCAAGGGACTGGTCTGGGTGAACGGCTTCCTCCTCGGACGCTACTGGCGCCGCGGACCGCAGCGGACGCTGATCGTCCCCTCGCCGGTCACCCGCACCGGCCGCAACCGCGTCGTGGTGCTGGAGCTGGAGGGCATCGCCGAGCCGGAGATCCGCCTGCTCGCGGGAGCCGAGCTCGGGCACACCGAGATCTGAGCTGCGGAGCGGAGGCGGCGGGAACGGCCGTCGGAGGCGCGGGTTCGGGGTTCCGGGCTCCGTTGTGCGGGTGGGGCCGGGCCGACCCCGATCCGCACGCGCTGCCGGACCGCCTCCGGTCTGCGGGTGCCACCGGGCCGCCTCCGTCCTGCGGGCGGCGCCGAGCCGCCTCCGGGACGCGGGGCTCTGCTAGCCTCAGGCGCCCCGGTGCGGCGCCGGCGGGCGAAGGGGGAGACATGATGTCCAAGACACTGCTGCGCACGACTCTGATGGGAGGCGTGCTGCTGCTCGCCCTCTCGGGCTGCGCGGGGACCGCGACGAGCGGATCGACCCTCCGCCCGTTCACTCCGACGCTCCCCTCGTCGTCGGCCGCCCCGTCCGCCACCGCGACGGCCGCCGCCCCGACCGCCGACACCGCTCAGAAGACCGGCGAGCAGGTGGCCGCCGTGCTGACCGGCGTGCAGTTCGTGCCCGGCGAGTACGCGAGCATCCAGGAGATGCTCGACTCGATCTACCCCGGCCTCACCGCGACCGACGCCAGCTGCCTCTCGCCGTTCGGCCTGGGCTGGGACACCGCGCAGCCCGCCGCCGGACTCTCGTACGGCACCAGCGCCGACCGCTCCATGACCGCTGTCGTGTCGAGCACCGGCACCGCCGACGCGGCCGCCTCGCTCCTCGCGAGCGCCACCGACGCGACCACGCGCTGCGCCTCCGGCTCGACGCTCTTCGCCATGCAGGGCGTGCCGGTCGAGACGACCGTCGAGCGCACCGAGCAGACGCTGACCGGCGCCGACGAGACGCTCGGCTGGAAGGTGTCCGGAGCCGTGGGCGGCAAGCCGTTCTCGCTCGTGGGCATCACCGCGCGCGTCGGCGGCGACGCGGTCGCGCTCGTGGGCTGGGACCCGACGACGAACACCTCGTACGTCCCGCGCGCGACGCAGCTCGTCGTCGACGGACTGTAGGGCGCTGGGCGCTGGGCGCTCTGAGCTCTGGCTCTGAGCTCTGAGTCCTGCGCTCGACCGTCCTCCCCTCCGCGAGAGTCCAGGAGTCGTCGCACTCGACGCTGAGTGCGACAACTCTTGAACAGTGGGCGCGGATCGAGCGCCGGCGCGGAGCGAGCACCGGGCGCCGGGCACCTCCCGAGCTTCGGGCAGCCCGCACACGGCGCGGGAGCGCGCCTCAGGCCAGCCAGGAGAGGGTGCCGCCGTGGGCGGCCGCGCTCGCGAGCGGGACGCCGTCGGCGGCGAGCAGGAACGGCGTCGGCTCGGGAGCCGTGCGGTCCCCGCGCGCGGCGACGAGGTGCGGGAGCAGCGCCTCCGCCTCGAGCGTCACCAGGCTCGCGCCGCGATCGGCGACCGTCGCCAGGACGCTCTCGCGCGCGGGCCACGGCAGGTAGACCAGGGTCCCGAGCGAGACGACGACCGTCCGCAGACCCGGCGGCACCGCGTCGAGCAGGGCGGGCAGCTCGGCGGCCGCATCGCCCGCGACGATCGTCGGCGGGTCGTCCTGCAGAGTCTCCACGGCCGAGCGGAGCCGCGCGGTCCGCTCCGGGCGGTCGGGCGGGAGCAGTGCCTCCAACCAGGCGACGTCCTCGGGCGAGCGGACGTCGAGCGGCGCCAGGTCGAGCCCCCGGCGCCACGCGACGACCGGCAGCCGCGCCGGCGCCGCGCCTCCGCTCACCGCGCACCGCAGCAGAGGCGCGCCCGACCCGAGCCTCGTTTCGCCGTCGCTCGCCGTGAAGGCGTAGGAGTACCGCTCCGGCGCCAGGCAGAGCCCCGCGGAGGCGCCGATCTCGACGAGCGCCACCGGCTCACCGGGTTCCGTGATCCGCTCCAGCGCTGCGACCAGGGGCGCGCACCGCAGCGCCTCGTTGGTCTGCGTCCTCCGCTCCGCCGCCACCGGCGCCACCCGCGCCCACTCGCTCCGGAGCCACGCGGCGAATCCGGCGCCGTCGACGTCGGGCACGCCGAGCAGCCGCGCGACCGAGAAGAGCAGGGACGGCTGCCGGTGCTGCGCGGGCAGCTCGTCGATCAGGGCGAGGAGGCGCGCATCCTCCGCGACGGCGAGCGCCCACTCGACCTGCCGATGGGAGGTCTGCGCGAGCTCGACGGCGGCGCGGCGGAAGCGGTCGGCGGAGGAGGGCATGCCTCCATCCTGAGGGAGCGGCGCCACGGTGCCTGCAGCCGGGCGGAGGACCTGCGCGCCGGGCGACGGCCCCGCCCCCGCGGATGTCGGTGGTCGCCGGTAGAACGGACTCATGTCCGACACCGCTCCGAGCCCCGCGTCCGCGCAGGTCCGCGAGCGGCGCCTGCTCGACATCCGGCGGATCTACGCCGAGCCGGCCGCGCTCGAGCTGCCCCGTGGGCAGGAGGTCCTGGCGCGGTGGCCGGGCGCCGAGATCGTGCCCGTCGAGTCGCACTGGCTGATCCCGGAGGTGCACGGCGACGAGGCGAACGTCGCGCGCTGGGTGCGCATCAAGACGGAGGCGCTCGTGCTCGGGGTGAAGAAGTCGCTCGTCACGCGCCCGAACGGCCGCTCGGCCGACTTCATCGCCCCCTCCACCGCCAACGGCTGCGCCATGGCGTGCGTGTACTGCTACGTGCCGCGGAGGAAGGGCTACAGCAACCCGATCACGCTCTTCACGAACATCGAGCAGATCCAGCGCCACCTCGCCCGGCACATCGCCAAGCAGGGCCCCAAGGCCGAGGCGAACCAGTGCGACCCGGAGGCATGGGTCTACGACATCGGCGAGAACAGCGACTGCTCCGTCGACGCGCTGCTCAGCGAGAACGTCCGCGACCTCTGCGAGCTGTTCCGGATGTCGCCCACCGCCAAGGCGTCCTTCGCGACCAAGTACGTCAACCGCGAGCTCCTCGAGTGGGACCCGCTCGGGCGCACCCGCATCCGGTTCTCGCTGATGCCCGCCGAGACGGCGAAGGTCACCGACATCCGCACCTCGCCGATGGCCGAGCGGATCGCGGCGATCAACGACTTCGTCGACGCCGGCTACGAGGTGCACGTCAACTTCTCGCCCGTGATCCTCACCGAGACCTGGCAGCAGGACTGGACCGAGCTCTTCGACCAGCTCGACGCCGCCCTCCACCCGCGGGCGAAGGCGCAGCTCGCGGCCGAGGTGATCCTCCTCACCCACAACGAGGGCCTGCACGAGGTGAACCTCGGCTGGCACCCCAAGGCGGAGTCGCTGCTCTGGCAGCCTGGCCGCCAGGAGCAGAAGGTCTCCGAGAACGGCGCCGTCAACATCCGCTACCGACGCGACCTCAAGCGCGCCAGCCTCGACCGCTTCCGCGCCCTCCTCGCCGAGCGCCTCCCCTACTGCCGCGTCCGCTACGCCTTCTGAGCGTCGGCGCGACGATTCGCGCAGGAGCGCACCCTCCTCCTCCCGCACACGCCGAGACACCGCCGCGGAGACGGCGTCTCGCGCACGAGCGCGGCGTCTCGACGGAGCCGCACGCCCTGTCCAGTGAGCGCACTGTCACGCCTCCTCCCGCTCCACACGCCCACACCGCCGCCGAGACGGCGTCTCGCGCACGAGCGCGTGTCTCGACGCAGCCGCACCGCCCACCCGAGGCACCCGCAACTGAGCCCCGGAGTCACCCGGCTGGGAGTCCGCCCGGCGGCCGGGGCCACTGCTTCGCATTCCGGATAGCGGCACGTGCCCTCCGAACGAGGGGCGTACTTTCGGAGAACAGCCGGAGGGACGGCCCGACCGCCCGACTCCACGGGCCTGCAGAGCAGGCGTCAGCGGGGATCGACGGCTCGGCGCGACGGCATCCGGGCTCGACATCCCGGAGCACGGCACCCCCGGATCGACACTCCGGACACTCGACTCGGCGGCACAGCACACCCCGGGTCCTGCTCCCCACGAACACCCCCACCATCTCGCACTCCCCCTCCCGGCGGCACTCGCCGGGGCACCTCACCGTCGCGGCCGGCACCCGCGACACAGCACAGAACGGCGGCACGCACCATGGGCGCTCTCCTCTACGGCACTCCCCCCACCTCGCACGAGATCGACGACCGCGCGCTCGCGCACCTCCAGATCGTCATGATCAACAAGTTCCGTCGCGACGAGGCGTTCGCCTTCCAGCTCGACGCCTCGAGCGCGCACGGCACCGGACGCCAGACGCTCTGGCTGCACCCGACCATCCCTCTCCAGTTCTCGTTCCACGGAAGCCGCATGCCGGCGATCAACGCCACCTGGGTGCGCGCACTGATGGAGGAGGCCAACAGCGGCCGGGGCCTGCGGATCGTCACCGAGCCGGCGCAGCAGCCCGAGTCCTCCGGGCTCACGCACGCTGCCTGAGCGCGCCGTGTCCAGGCGCGACGACGACGAGCCGATGGAGGTCACCGACTTCGTCGAGCTCGCCGGTGCAGTGCACGACGACGCAGGCTTCGAGTGCTCCTCCACTGTCGACGGCGTGACGGGCGCGCTCTGCGTGCTGCCCGACTCCCTGGTGCTGCGGAGCGCCGGCACCGGCGACTCGACCCGCGTCGGCACCCGCGACATCCGCTCCTGGCGGGCCACTCCGGCCGGCGCCACCTTCTCGCTCGCCGTGGAAGCCGGAGCGCGGCACACCGTGGTGCTGCTCACGCAGTTCCAGGCGGCGACCGTCCAGGCCATGACCCGCGCCGCCGGACCCGCGACTGGTTTATCCGCTTAACGAATTCCCCGTTCGGGGCACGCGGTGAGGAGCGCTCCTCGTGCGACCCTGATCGGGATGAACGAGAAGGACGAGGTCATGCGCTCCGACATCGGCGGGCGTGACATCGAGCAGGCGCGGGACCTCTTCGAGCAGTCGTACAACGGGCACCGCTTCGTCGTCGAGCCCGGCGAGGACTTCTCGTACCGCTACACCTCCGTCGGCGACGGCGACGTGACGCTCCGCGGCAGCCAGTTCGCCGGCTCCGTGCAGGGCTCGATCCAGACCGAGGGCGAGTACGTCGTCTCGTGGCTGACCGCCGGCGCGGGCGTCACCGATCTCGACGGCGACGCGGTGACCCTCGGATTCGGGCAGCCGGCGATCTTCGTCAACGACCGTCCCAGCCGGTTCGAGTTCCACGACTACCGCCAGAACCTCATCCACTTCGACGGCGCGTACCTCGAGGGCATCGCGGAGGAGGTCGAGGGCACCCGCGGCCCCCTCCTCTTCGACACCACCGCACGACCCGAGGGCGCGGCGCTGCGGCGCTGGTCGGCGACCGTCGCGACGGTCGCCCGGGTGATCTACGACGCCGACAGCTCGCCGCTGCTGCGCCGCGAGGCCGACCGCGCGGTCGCCGTCGCCCTGCTCGAGACCTTCCCGCACTCGACGCTGGACACTCCCGGCGACCTCGGAGTACCCCGCTCGGGGCGCCTCCGCCAGGCTATCGAGTACATGTACGAGCACGCCCACGAGCCGCTCCGGACCGAGCAGATCGCCGACGCGGCGGGCATGGGCCTGCGGACGCTGCAGACCGAGTTCCGGCGCGAGTTCGGCTTCACCGCGGTCGACTACCTGCGGCGGATCCGGCTGGACGGCGTGCAGAAGGAGCTGCGGGCGGGCGAGTCCGGAGTCGTCAGCGTCAGCGAGGTCGCACGGCGCTGGGGCTTCGCGCACCTCGGCCGGTTCTCGGCCTCGTACGCCCACCGCTTCGGCGAGCGCCCCAGCACCACGCTCGACACCTGAGGCGTCAGAGGTAGTCGGTCCCGCCGTCGTCCTCGCTGTCGTCGCCCTCGCCGCGCGGCTGCACGGTCGGCCGCGCGGGCTGGAGCCGTCGGGTCTTCTCGCGCATCGACTCCACCGCCTCCGGGTCGTCGAGGTCGACGCCGCGGTCGAGCGCCGGGCTGGTGAAGAGCTGGCTGGCCGGCCCGACCAGGAGACGGGTCTCGCCGCGCATCCCCTCGTCCGAGAGCGACGGCACCACGACCAGGTCCGACTTCCCCACGTTCGCCAGCGCCTGCGCGTACTCGACGACCGCCGAGCACACCTCGTCGCCCAGCAGCACGAATCCGCTCGCGTAGTACAGCTTCTGCATCTCGCCCTCCCCTGGATCCCGGACCGCCCCTCCGGTCGGCCCGTCCCCGACGCTAGGACGGCGCCGACCGGGTGCCCCACCCCTTGACGGGGGTGGGGCGGAGGGGTCAGAGTCCGCGCGGAGGGACCAGAGTCCGCGCGGAGGGGTCAGAGTCCGCGCGGAGCGGGCAGTCGCAGCGCGGTCGCGAGCGCCTCGACGACGCGGGTCGCGCGCACGTCGCCGACCCCCTCCATCCGGTTGGTGAGGAACGCGAAGCCGACTCCCGCGTCCGGGTCGGCGAAGGCGACCTGTCCGCCCGCGCCGTCGTGCCCGAAGCCGCTCGGCGTAAGGCGGCCTACCAGGCGGTCGCGGAGGCGGGGCTCTCGATCCCGGGCGATGTCGCCGTGGTGTCGTTCGACGACGACGAGCTGGCCGCCTACCTCCGCCCCGGGCTGACGACCGTGGCGCTGCCGCACGAGGAGATGGGCCGCCGGGCGGTCGAGCTGCTGCTGAGCGGCGCTCCGGGAGAGCGGGTGCTGGTGCCGATGCCGCTGGTGGAGCGGGCGTCGACGCGGGCGGCACCGGAGTCGCCTGGGGTCCGACCGGAGGGATCCGCTCAGCCGGCTGAGCGGATCCCTCCGGTC
>NZ_PSVD01000027.1:0-32996 GCF_002932035.1 Rathayibacter sp. AY1F6
GATCGAGAAGACGCCGAAGGAACCGGTGCTCCTGGTTACTGTCCGCGGCCTCGGCTACCGCTTCGACGCTTGATCGCGGGTCCTGGCGGGGTGAGCTGCAAGGCGGAGGAGGGCGCGATACCAGCGGTATCGCAACCGACGACAACGCCGCAGATCGCCCCGCCAGGGCCCGCGATCAAGCGTCGAAGCGGTAGCCGAGGCCGCGGACAGTAACCAGGAGCACCGGTTCCTTCGGCGTCTTCTCGATCTTGGAGCGGATGCGCTTGACGTGGACGTCGAGGGTCTTCGTGTCGCCGAAGTAGTCGCTCCCCCAGACGCGGTCGATGAGCTGGCCGCGGGTGAGGACACGGCCCGCGTTGCGGAGGAGCATCTCGAGGAGCTCGAACTCCTTGAGGGGCATCGGGGTCTCGACGCCGTCGACTTCGACCGTGTGGCGTTCGATGTCCATGCGGACGGGGCCGGCGACGACGATCCGCTCCTCGCCGGGCTCCTCGGTGCGGCGTCGGAGGACGGCGCGGATGCGGGCGAGCAGTTCGCGGGTGGAGTAGGGCTTGGTGACGTAGTCGTCCGCGCCGAGCTCCAGGCCGACGACGATGTCCACTTCGGAGTCCTTGGCGGTGACCATGATGATCGGGACGGAGGAGCGGGTGCGGATCTCGCGGCAGACCTCGGTGCCGGGCATGCCGGGCAGCATGAGGTCGAGGAGGATCAGGTCGTAGTCGCCCTCGTCGAAGGCGGCGACGGCGCGGTTGCCGTCCTCGGCGACGGTGACGTCGTAGCCCTCGCGTTCGAGCAGGTAGCTGAGGGGCTCGCTGAGGGCGCTCTCGTCCTCGACGAGCAGGATGCTGGTCACGCGTGTTCTCCTATCGGGGCGGTCGCCGCGAAGGGCGTCCGGGCGGGGTCGGCTTCGGGGAGCCGGATGGTGAAGGTGGAGCCGCGGCCGGGCTTGGACCAGACGCGAACGTCGCCGCCGTGGTTCTGCACGGCGTGCTTGACGATGCTGAGGCCGAGGCCGGTGCCGCCGGTGTGGCGGGAGCGGGCCTGGTCGACGCGGTAGAAGCGCTCGAACACCCGGTCGAGGTCCTCCTCCGGGATGCCGATGCCCTGGTCGGTGACGGCGATCTCGACGACTCCGCCGGTGGAGCGGACGCCGATGCCCACGCGGGAGCCGGCGGGCGAGTACTGGATGGCGTTGGCGAGGAGGTTGTGCAGCGCCGAGACGAGCATCTTCTCCTGCCCCACGACGTAGGCCTTCTTCATCCCGCCCTTGACCAGGGTGACGTCGTGCGACTCCGCCATGACGTGGGTGGTCTCGAGCGCCGCCGTGACGACGTCGTCGACGCGGATGATCTCGGCGGAGCCGGCGACGTCGGCGGCCTGGAGGCGGGAGAGCTCGATGATCTCGCGCGTGATCTTCGCGAGGCGGTGCGACTCCTGGGTCAGCCGGTGCGCGAAGCGGCGCACCTGCTGGGGGTCGTCGGCGGCGGAGTCGAGGGCCTCGGCGAGCAGGCCGACGGCGCCGATCGGGGTCTTCAGCTCGTGGGAGATGTTGGCGACGAAGTCCCGGCGGACGGCCTCGAGCCGGCGCGCCTCGGTGTGGTCCTCGGCGATGACGAGGACGTAGCGGGAGCCGAGGCGGGTCGCGTGGACGACGAGCGTCACGGCGGCGTCGGAGAGCGGGCTGGTCGCGAGCTCGAGGTCCTGGACGATGTCGTCGCCGAAGCGGCGGACGCGGTCGACGATGGCGGCGAGGTCGGGGTGGAGCAGCGTGTCCTGCGAGACCAGGCCGAGCGCGACGGCGCGGGTGGACGCCTTCAGCACGTTGTGAGACGGGTCGGTCACGAAGGCGGGCGAGCCGACGGCGTCGATGATCGCCTCGATCCCCTCGGGGAGCCCGACCGAGATCACGTCCTGCGCGATGCGGCCCTGGCGGGCGGCGAGCGTGAGCACGGTCGTCAGAAGGATCCCGATCGCGACACCGAGAACGAGCGACAGAACCACGATCAAGCCCGAATCCACGGACCCAGGCTAACCATCCACCGGGCGTCCCCCTACCGGACGCCCGTCGATCCTCCGGGGGTCGAGTACTGTTCAAACGCCCGGCACCGTCCGTTAACCTGCCGTGGTCATCATGACTGCGCCTGCGCCCACGGAGTGCAGTCGCAGCGGCGTGCGAGGTGCTCGCCGCAGATCCGGCGCCGTCGTCCGCGCGCGCCGTAGAGAGGGTCGAACACAGATGCGCGAAGTTTTCCAGCAGGAGCTGGCCGAGGTCCAGGAACGACTCGTCGAGATCTCCGGACTCGTCGAGATCGCCATCGAGAAGGCGACCCAGGCGTTCAACCACTCCGACGTCACCCTCGCGGAGGAGGTCATCGCGAGCGACGCGCGCATCGACGAGCTGGCCATCAGCCTCGACGAGCTCGCGATCGACATCCTCGCCCGGCAGAACCCGGTCGCCCGCGACCTGCGGATCGTCGTCTCGGCGCTGCGCATCAGCGCGTCGCTCGAGCGGATGGGCGACATCGCCGAGCACATCGCCCAGCTCTCGCGCTACCGCTTCCCCGACAAGGTGGTCCCCAAGAGCCTGCGTCCGACGTTCGTCGAGATGGGCCGCCTCGACGTGGTCGTCGCGCACAAGCTGACCGACCTGCTCCGCTCGCAGGATCCGCGCATCGCCGAGGAGATCCGCGACGAGGACGACAAGATCGACGAGCTGCACGTCAGCGTCTTCGACAAGGTGCTCAGCGAGGCGTGGAAGGGCCAGGCAGCGGACACCGTCGACGCGACCCTCGCCAGCCGCTACCACGAGCGCTTCGCCGACCACGCCGTGTCGATCGCCAAGAAGGTCCAGTACCTGATCTCGGGCGACTACTCCTAGTCGACACCTCGGGCTCCGGCCCGTCTCACCGTCCGGCCCGCAGGAACGATCGTCTCCTGCGGGCCGGACGTGTCCGTGCCGTCCCCGTCGGAGCTGCGGACGGGAACGGCCCGCCGGAGTCGAGGACTCGGGCGGGCCGTTCGCGCGTGCGGGGCGGTGCTACTTCTTGGCGCCCTGGGCGGCGACGGCGGCGGCACCGGCGGCCGCGGCCTCGGGGTCGAGGTAGCGCGCCTCCCCGATGGGCTCGAAGTCCTCGTTCAGCTCGTAGACGAGCGGGATCCCGGTCGGGATGTTGAGCTCCGCGATGTCCGAGTCCGAGATGCCGTCGAGCGTCTTCACCAGCGCGCGGAGGGAGTTGCCGTGCGCGGTGATCATGACGGTCTTGCCCGAGGCGAGGTCCGGCTTGATGTCGGACTCCCAGTACGGGAGCATCCGCTCGATCACGAGCTTCAGCGACTCGGTGCGGGGCAGGGCGTCGCCGAGGTCGGCGTAGCGCTCGTCGTGCGCCTGCGAGTACTGGTCGTCGTCGTCGAGCGGGGGCGGCGGCACGTCGAAGGAGCGGCGCCAGGTCTGGAACTGCTCGGGGCCGTACTCGGCGAGGGTCTGCGCCTTGTCCTTGCCCTGCAGGGCGCCGTAGTGGCGCTCGTTGAGGCGCCAGGAGCGCTTGACGTCGATCCACAGGCGGTCGGCGACCTCGAGGGCGATGTTGGCGGTCTGGATCGCACGGGTCTGGCGCGACGTGTAGACGATGTCGGGGTGCAGGCCCGCCTCGGTCAGCAGCTCGCCGGCGCGGGTGGCCTCCGCGACTCCCTGCTCGGTCAGGCGCACGTCGACCCAGCCGGTGAAGAGGTTCTTCTGGTTCCACTCGCTGTTGCCGTGGCGCACGAGGATGAGGGTGTAGGTCTCGGACATGCGTCCAGCTTAGAGGCGGCCCCCTCGCCCGCGGATACGCTGGAGAGCATGCCCATCGGAGCCGTCACCCGCGGAACGACGGGCACGAACCGCCTCCGCCGGGTCGACCGCCGGCTCGCCGAGCTGCCCGTCCTGCGCAGCACCGCCTCCCCGCTCGTCGTCGATCTCGGCTTCGGGGCGAGCGCGGTCACCACGCTCGAGCTGCACCGCCGGCTCGTCCAGGCCGCGCCCGACGTCGAGGTGCTCGGCCTCGAGATCGAGCCCGCACGGGTCGACACCGCTCGGCGCCAGCTCGCCCGGGTGAGGGAGGGCGGCACGCCGTTCCCCGCGGACGCGCGCGTGCGCTTCGAGCGCGGCGGCTTCGAGGTGCCCCTGCCCGCGGGGCGGCGGGCGGGCGTCATCCGCGCCTTCAACGTGCTCCGCCAGTACGACGAGGACGCGGTTAGGGGAGCCTGGGCGACGATGACGGACCGCCTGCAGCCCGACGGCGTCCTGGTCGAGGGCACCTGCGACGAGATCGGCCGCATCTGCACCTGGATCGAGGTCGGCCGGGAGGGCCCGCGCTCGCTGACCCTCTCGCTCCGGCTCGCGGCGATCCCCTCGCCGATGACGGCGGCCGAGCGCCTGCCGAAGGCCCTCATCCACCGCAACGTGCCCGGCGAGGGCGTGCACGCCTTCCTCTCCGCCCTCGAGCGGGCGTGGACGCTGAACGCCCCTCTCGCCGTCTACGGTCCGGGTCAGCGCTGGATCGCGGCGGTCCGGGACCTCCGGCCGGAGTGGCCGGTCCTCGGCGGGCCGCGGCGCTGGCGCCTGGGCGAGGTGACGGTCGCGTGGGAGGCGGTCGCCCCCTCCTCCTGAGCGCCGGGCCTGAGCGCCGGGCCTGAGCGCCGGGCCTGAGCGCCGGACCTCCTGAGCCCTAGGCGAGCGGGGGCAGGGCGGCCCGCGCCTCGGCGGGAGCGGCGCCGGTCGCCGTGAGCAGGTCGACGACGAGCGGGCGGAGCAGGACGAGCACCGTCTTCTCGGCGAGGCGCGCCTCAGGGATCAGCCGCTGGGGGTCGAGCGTGGTCGCGAGCAGCACGAGGTCCTGACGCGCCAGGGTGAGCACCGACGGATCGACGACCGCGCGGCCGAGCAGCGCGATGCCCGGGCCGAGGGCGGCGACCGCTCCGGCGAGCGCCGGCCGCGGGGCGCCGTCCCCGACGAGGAAGTCGGTGCGGCGCGCGACGATGCGCAGATTCCGGGTCACGAGGTCCAGCGCGGACAGCATCACGGCCTGGCGGGAGAGCTCGCCGCGGTGCCGACGGACGAACGGCGAGATCCGGGCGACGCCGGTCGCGGAGTCGAGCGCCGCGGTCCAGCCGTCGATGACCGGCTGCGTCCCGCGGATCCGCTCGAGGGCTGCGGTGGACGCCGAGGAGTCGCCCCGGCGGAGCGCCTCGGCCAGCTCCTCCACGGTCCGGCTGAGCGCGGTGAGGAGCCGGTGCGCCTCGGCCCGCGCTGTGCGCAGCGGCGTGCGGGGCACGATCGCCGTGCAGAGCAGCGCCGCGAGCCCACCGATCAGGCCGTCGACGCTCCGGGTGAAGACGCCTCCGTCCGGCGCAGGGAGGACCATCACCAGCATCGCCTGGGTCCCGGCGGCCACGGCGAACCCCGGCGAGGGCGAGAGGGCCCGGCCGAGCGTGAAGACGATCGCGAGGACGACGGAGAGCTGCCAGACGCCGCTCCCCCATAGCAGGAGCAGGACCTCGCTGGCCGTGATGCCGATGAGCATCCCCGTCGCTGTCTCGGCCACCTGCTTGGGGCGGGTGTCGCGCGCGATGCCGAGGCTCGAGATCGTGGCCGTCAGCGCCAGCACCGGCGAGGGGTGCCCGAGGAGGAAGTGCGCGACGGAGTAGGCGAGGGTCGCCGCGAGCACGATCTGCAGCACGGCGGGGAGCGACGCCCCCGCGCGGGCGAGGGCGCGCGCGGGACTCAGCTCGGGGGTCCGGACGAGACCGCGCAGCCGCTCGGCCGCCCGGCCCCGCTCGGCGGGACGTGCGGCCACCACGGCGTGGCCTACCTGGTCGTCGCCCCGAGGCGGGGCAGGCGGGGCACTCCCGCCTCCGCTCCGGCTCCGGGAGGGACCACGACCTCCTGGGCCGCGGCCACGCGCGAGTCGCCGGCCAGCACGGTCAGCTCGAGGTCCACCGGGACGCTCCGCTTGACGACCGCGAGGGCGACCGGTCCGTCCTCGTAGTGCCAGGCGCTGGAGGTGACCGTGCCGACCTCGACCGGCTCGCCGCCCTTGAGCGCCGTGACGACGTCGCCGTGGGCGGGGAGGACCGAGTCGGAGCCGTCGAGCTGCAGCAGGACCAGGCGCCGCGGCGGGTGGCCGAGGTTGTGCACCTTCGCCACCGTCTCCTGGCCCCGGTAGCAGCCCTTGGCGAGGTGCACGCTCGAGCGGAGGAGGTCGAGCTCGTGCGGGATGGACCGCTCGTCGACCTCGGTCGCGTGGCGCGGGCGCCAGGCGGCGATGCGCAGCGCCTCGAGGGCGTCGACCCCGGCGAGGGCCACTCCCACCCCGACGGCCGTCTCCGCGAGGGCCTCGAGGGCCGCTCGCGGGACCAGGACCTCGCGGAGCTCCCAGGAGGCCCCGGGGTGCTCTGTGGTCAGCGCGTACTGCCAGCCGCCCGGCTGGACCTGCGACCACGGGTCGCTCCAGACGACGGGCTCCTCGGCCAGGGACAGAGCGAGCGTCAGGGCCGGCCCGTCGCCGAGGGCGGCGAGGGTCGCGAAGTCGTCGGTGCGGTCGGCGACCTCGACGCGGAGCATGAAGCGCATCCGGTCGAGCCAGGCGGCCAGGCCGGCCGTCTCGTCGCGGTCGAGCAGGAGCCAGGCGGTCTCGCCGTCGTCGACGAGGCGGATGACGTGCTCGATCCGGCCGGTCGGGTCGAGCAGGAGCGTCTCGGCGGACGCGCCGGGAGCGAGGCGCGAGACGGCCTGGCTGGTGAGCGAGTCGATCCAGGTGAGACGGTCCGGCCCCGTGACGGTCACGACGCCGCGGCCGGAGAGGTCGACGAGCGCGGTGCCCGCGGCGAGAGCGCGCTGCTCGCGGAAGGGCTCGCCGTAGTGGGCGGCGACGCCGGGCTCGGCGGCGCTCGTCGTCGCGACCGCGCCCGGGGCGGCCAGGAGCGGGGAGAGCGCGTCAGTCGACACGGGCGAGCCGTCCGGAGGAGTGGGTCCGCAGGCCCTGGCCGAGCGCGGCGATGTCCCACGCCCACAGCAGGTGGTCGTCGACCAGGCCGTAGAGGCGCGTGGCGGCGGCGTAGTCCTTCGCCGCGGCGGTGCGCATCACCGCGTCGGTCGCGAGGTCGATCCGCGGCCCCTTGACCTGACCGAGGTAGAGCTCGCTGACCCCGTCCGGGTGCACGAGCGAGACCTCGATGTCGAAGCCACCGGCGGCGTTGCGCAGCGTCTCGACGGACTCCGCGTCGGGGAAGGCGGGTGCGCCGCGGCCGGGCAGCATTCCCGGGCCCGCGTCGGAGTCGGTCAGAGCGCGGCTGAGGCGCCAGTAGCCGGTCTCGGTGACCAGCGGCCGGGGCGCCTCCTCGGCGCCCTCCTCGATCAGCCACGTGTAGGAGTTGTAGTTGAGGTACGGGAGGCCGTCGTAGCTGAAGCTGATGCGATGGCCGAACTCGGCCTGGACGGAGTCGTCGCCGATCGTGTAGTCGATGACGCCCGAGCCCTCCCAGACGCCGAGCAGCCAGGACAGGGGGACGAGCTCGGGCGGCAGGCCCGACGGAAGCGAGATCACTCGGGCTCCGGCGGCGGCTAGCGCTGGCCGCGGTAGAGCTTGTAGACGACCACGCCGGAGACCCACGCGATGGCGAGGGAGGCGAGCCCGAGCAGACCGAGGTAGAAGAGTTCCAGGGCGAGAAGCATGCGCTCATCCTACCCGCCGCCTCCGACGCAGGGGCGGGGCCGACGCGGCCGCTCAGGCGGTGCGGATCCGGGCGCTCGGGAAGGGAGGGCGCGACCGCTCAGGCGGGGAGGAGGAGGGCGATCCCGCTCGCGACCGCGACCACGGCCATCGCCCCGACGATGCTCGTCATCGCGCGGAGGAGGTACCCCTCGGCGCGGGCCACGGCGAGCTGCACCGCGAAGGTCGCGAGCACGCATCCGCCGAACGTCAGCGCGAGCCAGAGCTGCCGGGACTCCGGAGCGGCGATCGCCAGCGTCAGCACGGAGCCCGCGAGTGCGAGCGCCCAGACGACTCCGATGCCCACCCGATCCCTGCCCATCCGACAATTGTGCCCCAGGCGGACGCCCCTCCCGGCCCGCCGCTAGTATTGCGGGCAGACCAGTTCTGGAGGATCCGTGGCGCAGTTGTTGATACTGACCTCGGCGGGAGGCGCCGAGGTGCTCCCCGCACTGGGGCTCCTCAGCCACCGGACTCGGCAGATCCCCGCGGAGCCCGCCCAGCTCGTGAACGCCCCGAGCTGCGATCTGATCCTGGTCGACGCGCGGCAGGACCTCGCCAGCGCCAAGTCGCTCTGCAAGATCCTCACGACCACGGGCATCAACGTCCCCCTCATCCTGATCCTCACGGAGGGCGGGCTCACGGCCGTCTCGGCCGACTGGGGCGTCAACGACGTCATCCTCGACTCGGCCGGCCCCGCCGAGGTCGACGCCCGCATCCGCCTGGTGATCGGCCGGCTGGCGCAGGAGCAGTCGACCTCGCGCATCCAGGCGTCGGGCGTCGTGATCGACGAGGCCAGCTACTCCGCCAAGGTGCACGGGCGCCCGCTCGACCTCACCTTCAAGGAGTTCGAGCTCCTCCGCTTCTTCGCCACGCACCCCTCGCGCGTCTTCACCCGCGAGCAGCTGCTGAGCGAGGTGTGGGGCTACGACTACTTCGGCGGCACCCGCACGGTCGACGTGCACGTGCGGCGCCTCCGCGCGAAGCTCGGCGACCTGGAGTCGCTGATCGGCACGGTCCGCAACGTCGGATACCGCTTCAACGTGTACGAAGAGGACAATGAGCGAGTCGCTCAACCTGTCCGTTGAGGACCTGGCCGATCCCGCGGTGGCGGCCGGCCTCGAGCACCTGATCGGGCGCGCCGCCTGGTTCGACCACCAGCCCCCCTTCAGCGACCAGACGCTCGTCGACGCCCGGGCCGGCTCGCGCACCCTCCTCGTGGGGCTGCGCGCGGACGTGGTCGTGGCGGCGGCGATCCTCGGGCAGGGCGAGCTGGAGTTCGTCGTCGATCCGGAGTGGCGCTGGGTCGGCTTCGGCACCGCGACCCTGGAGCAGGTCCTCGCGAGCGGCCGGACGGGCCTGCTCGCCTGGGCGCACGGCGACCACCCCGCCGCCCGGGCCCTCGCGGCCTCCCACGGCTTCGCCCCGGTGCGCACCCTCCTGCACCTCGAGCTCGAGCCGCTCGCCGCCCCCGAGGTCCGCGTCCCCGAGGGCGTCGTCCTCTCGGACGCCCGCGACCTCGCTCCGGCCGAGTGGATCGCCCTGAACGCGCGGATCTTCGCCGCGCACCCCGAGCAGGGGCGGATGACGGAGGAGGACCTGGCGGCCCGCCGCGCCGAGCCGTGGTTCGACGAGGGCGACTTCCTCCTGCTCCGCGACGCCGACGGCACGCTCCTCGGCTACGACTGGCTCAAGATCGAGCCCGGATCGACGACCGGCGAGATCTACGTCCTCGGGGTCGCCCCCGAGGCGGCCGGACGGGGACTCGGCCGCACCCTGCTGAACGCCGGGCTCGCGCGGATGCTCGAGCGCGGCTGCACCACGGCCGACCTCTACGTCGAGGCCGAGAACCGGTCGGCGGTGGCGCTCTACCGCTCGCTGGGGTTCACGGACGCCTCCGTCGACGTGCAGTACCTGCAGCGCGCCGCGCCGCTGCGCTGAGCCGGCACTCCTCCACAGGGCCTCACCCGGCCCCGTTCATCCGGCATTCACGAGCGGCGGCGCGGAGCGGACGGACGCGGTGCCAGGATGGTCGCATGGACGGCGACAACCTGCTTCTCGAAGACGGTCTCAGCGATGACCTCGACGACGACTTCGACGACGAGGAGGAGCACTCGGACCCGCTCCTCCCCGACAACCGCTACCTCGACCGGGAGCTGAGCTGGCTCGCGTTCAACCAGCGCGTGCTCGAGCTCGCGGAGGATCCGCTGGTTCCGGCGCTCGAGCGGGCGAACTTCCTGGCGATCTTCTCGTCCAACCTCGACGAGTTCTTCATGGTCCGGGTCGCCGGCCTCAAGCGCCGCATCCTCACGGGGCTCGCCCTGCCGACGAACATCGGCCGCGTGCCGGTCGACGTGCTGACCGACATCTCGGAGAAGGCGCACCTGCTGCAGCAGCGCCACTCCCGAGCGTTCAAGGAGCTCGTCGAGCCCGCCCTGCGCGACGGCGGCATCGACCTCGTCCGCTGGGACGAGCTGAGCGACGCCGAGCGCACCGTGCTGGACGACTACTTCTCGGCCCAGGTGTTCCCTGTGCTGATGCCGCTCGCGGTCGACCCGGCGCACCCGTTCCCCTACATCTCCGGCCTCTCGCTCAACCTCTCGGTGCGGGTGCGGAACCCGAAGACGCAGAAGGTCGAGTTCGCGCGCCTCAAGGTGCCGCAGATGCTCCCCCGCTTCGTGAGGATCGCCGGAGTCGCGGCGCCGGGCGAGCCGATGCGGTTCATCTCGCTCGAGGACCTGATCGCCAACCAGCTGGACGACCTGTTCCCCGGCATGGAGATCCTCGACCACCACGTGTTCCGGGTGACGCGCAACGAGGACGTCGAGGTCGACGAGGACGAGACCGAGAACCTGATCAAGGCCCTCGAGAAGGAGCTGCTGCGCCGCCGGTTCGGCCCGCCCATCCGCCTCGAGGTCACCGACGACATGGACGACGAGACGCTGGGCCTGCTGGTCCGCGAGCTCGACATCACGACGCAGGAGGTCTACAAGCTCCCGGCCCCACTCGACCTCAGCGGGCTCTTCAGCCTGCAGAAGATCGACCGCCCGGACCTGAAGTACCCCAATCACGTCCCGACGACGGCGGTGCAGCTCTCGCCCAGCGAGCCCAACCAGCGGCAGGACGTCTTCAAGGCCGTCTCCCGCGGCGACGTGCTCCTTCACCACCCCTACGAGTCCTTCGCGACGAGCGTGCAGTCGTTCCTCGAGCAGGCGGCGGCCGATCCGGACGTGCTCGCGATCAAGCAGACGCTCTACCGCACCTCGGGCGACTCCCCCATCGTCGAGGCGCTCATCGACGCGGCCGAGTCGGGCAAGCAGGTGCTCGCCCTGGTCGAGATCAAGGCGCGCTTCGACGAGCAGGCGAACATCTCGTGGGCGCGCAAGCTCGAGAAGGCGGGCGTGCACGTGGTCTACGGGCTCGTCGGGCTGAAGACCCACTGCAAGCTCGCGCTCGTCATCCGCCAGGAGAAGGGCGGAGTGCTCCGCCACTACTCCCACATCGGCACCGGCAACTACAACCCGAAGACCTCGCGCATCTACGAGGACCTCGGACTCCTGACGGCCGACCCCGAGGTCGGCAAGGACCTCACGCGTCTGTTCAACGAGCTCTCGGGCTACGCGATCGAGAAGAAGTTCAAGCGCCTGCTCGTCGCGCCGCGCCACCTGCGGAAGGGCCTGCTCAAGCGGATCGCCGCCGAGACCGAGAACGCCCGCGCGGGGCGCCCCTCGGGCATCCGGATCAAGGTCAACTCGATCGTCGACGAGTCCGTGATCGACGCGCTCTACCGCGCCAGCCAGGCCGGCGTGCCGGTCGACGTGTGGGTGCGCGGCATCTGCGGGCTGAAGCCCGGCCAGGAGGGGCTCTCCGAGACCATCCGCGTGCGCTCGATCCTCGGCCGCTACCTCGAGCACTCCCGCATCTTCAGCTTCGTCAACGGCGGCGAGCCGGACGTCTTCATCGGCAGCGCCGACATGATGCACCGCAACCTCGACCGCCGCGTCGAGGCTCTGGTGCGGATCGTCGAGCCGGCGCACCTCAGCGAGATCGACGACATGTTCGAGCGGGCGATGGACGAGCGGACCGCCTCCTGGTGGCTCGGCCCGGACGGCGACTGGACGCGGCACCACCTCGATGAGGAGGGCGCTCCGCTCGCCGACCTGCAGAACCAGCTGATGCAGCACATCACCCATCGCAAGCGCGCGGCGACACGGTCCGCCAACCGGGCCTCCAGCCGCTGACGCCCGTGACGGGCACCGTCTACGCAGCAGGAGCGGTGTGCTGGCGGATCATCGAGGGCCGCCCGCACATCCTCGTGATCCACCGGCCGCACCGCCGGGACGTCAGCCTGCCCAAGGGCAAGGTCGACGCGGGCGAGTCCCTCCCGGAGACCGCGGTCCGCGAGATCCGCGAGGAGACCGGGCTCTCGGTGGCGCTCGGGGTGCCGCTGGGGTGCACCGAGTACACGCTGCCGAGTGGACGCCCGAAGGCCGTCTACTACTGGGCGGCGCAGGTGACCGAGAAGGCCGTCCTGGCGTCCGACTTCCTCCCGAACGACGAGGTCGAGGCGCTCGAGTGGGTGACGCTCAAGCGGGCCCGGAGCTACCTGACCTATCCGCACGACGTGACGATCGTCGACGAGTTCGCCCGGATCGCCGCACGCGGTGCGCTCGAGACCTTCGCGATCGTGGTCCTGCGGCACGCGAAGGCGGTGCCCGCCTCCTCCTGGGACGGCCGCGACTCCACCCGCCGCCTCACCGGGCGCGGCCGGGTCGAGGCCGCGGCCGCCGCTCAGGCCGTGGCCGCCTGGCGCCCGCGCCGCCTCGTCTCGAGCACCGCCAAGCGCTGCCGGTCGACCATCGCCCCGCTGTCCGGTCTGGTCAGGAAGCCGGTCAAGCTGCGCGACGACCTCAGCCAGGAGGCGCACGAGCAGGGCACCGCCGACGTCCGCGCCCTCGTCGGCAAGCGGGTCCGCGCCCGCCGCACCGCCGTCCTCTGCAGTCACCGGCCGGTGATCCCCGAGATCCTGCGCGAGATCGCCCTCGCCACGGCGACTCCTCTCGGCGCCTACCTCGACGAGGCGGCAGCGCTCCCGACCGGGGGCTTCGCCGTGGTGCACCTCTCCACCGGCCACCCCGGCTCCGGCATCGTCGCGATCGAGACGCACACGCCGCTGGCCTGACCGCCCGGGCGCGCTGCGCGACCGGCTCGACGGGTCCGTCCGCACCGGGCCGGTCGCGCCGCCGGGACGCGCCCGACGCACCACGCCTTCCCCGCCGCCCCGTCGCTCCGCAATCCCGAGGCGGACCCGTTCACCGCGCGTTCACCGAGCGGTCGGTGCCAGGACACGACCCCTCCGTACTCTCGCTCGCGGGCTGCACCAGGTCCTGTTCTGTTTTCCACGCTTTCCTACCCGAAAGGGATACTTGTGAGATTCTCGCGTCTCGGCCAGGCGGCCGTCGTCGCCGCCGTCGCAGCGATCACGCTGACCTCCTGCGCTGCCAACGAGGCACCGGCCGCAGGCGGCAGCTCCGGCTCCGCCACCACCTCCACGCTCTCCGGCACCATCACCGGGATCGGCTCGTCCGCTCAGGGCACCGCGCAGACCACCTGGGCCGCCGCGTTCCAGACTGCGAACCCCGAGGTCACGGTCAACTACGACCCGCAGGGCTCCGGCGCCGGCCGCACCAACTTCATCGACGGCGCCGCCGACTACGCCGGCTCCGACTCCGCGCTCAAGGACGAGGAGCTCGCGGGCACCTTCGCCGCCTGCGCCCCCGACACCAAGGCGATCGACCTCCCGGTCTACATCTCGCCGATCGCGGTCATCTTCAACGTGGAGGGCGTCGACGAGCTCAAGCTCGACGCGGCCACCATCGCGGGCATCTTCAAGGGCACCATCACCTCCTGGGACGCCCCGGAGATCAAGGCCCTGAACCCCGACGCGACCCTCCCGTCGGCGAACATCACCTCCGTGCACCGCTCGGACGACTCGGGCACCACGCAGAACTTCACCGACTACCTCGCGGCCACCGCGAGCGACGTCTGGGACGCTCCTGCCGCGCAGACCTTCCCGTACCAGAGCGGTGACGGCGCCAAGGGCACCTCGGGTGTCGTCGACGCGGTCAAGAACGGCACCAACACGATCGGCTACGCCGACGAGTCCGGCGCCCAGGGCATGGACATGGCGCAGCTGAAGGTCGGCGACGCGTTCTCGACCATCTCGGCCGACGGAGCCGCGGCGGTCGTCGCCGCCTCGCCCATCGCCGAGGGCCGCGAGGACAACGACCTCGCGATCAAGATCGACCGCACCGGCACCGAGGCGGACGCCTGGCCGATGGTCCTGGTCAGCTACCTCATCGTGTGCCAGGAGTACGCGGACGCCGAGAAGGGCGAGGTCGTCAAGTCCTTCGCCTCCTACGTCGCGAGCGAGGAGGGCCAGGAGGCCGCCGCCGCTCAGGCCGGCTCCGCTCCCCTGAGCTCCGAGCTCGCCTCGACCGTCGCCACCGCGATCGAGTCGATCAAGTAGTCCCACCGGCAGGGCCCGTCTCGCAGCACGATCCGCGGGACGGGCCCCGCCTGTGCCGGGCTCGACCCACCGGACGCCCCTCCGAGCCCTAGCATCTCCCTGTGCGCCCCGCCGAACCCCCTCGTCTGAAGAGAGTCCCCTGGAATGGCAACTGAGACCGTCGTCCGCCCGAAGGCGAAGGTGCGTGTCGGAGATCGGGTCTTCTCGATCTCGACCGTCGCCGCCGGCTCCCTCATCCTCCTCGTCCTCGCCGCCGTCGCGATCTTCCTCATCGCGCAGTCGATCCCCGCGTTCACCGCGCCGGCCGGCAGCCTCCCCGGCGACGCGACGAGCTTCTGGGCCTACGTCGGCCCCCTGGTGTTCGGCACGGTCTGGTCGGCGGTGATCGCCCTGGTGATCGCCCTGCCGCTCTCGATCGCGATCGCCCTCTTCATCTCGCACTATGCGCCGCGCCGCATCGCGATGGCCCTCGGCTACGTGGTCGACCTCCTCGCCGCCGTCCCCTCGGTGGTCTTCGGCCTCTGGGGCGCGACCGTGCTGGCGCCGATGGTGCAGCCCTTCTACCTCTTCCTCAACGTGAACATCGGCTGGTTCCCGCTCTTCGGCGGCCAGGCGTCGGGCACCGGCAAGACGATCCTCACCGCCTCGGTGGTGCTGGCCGTCATGGTCATCCCGATCATCACCGCGGTCTGCCGCGAGATCTTCCTCCAGGCCCCGCGCCTGCACGAGGAGGCGGCGCTCGCGCTCGGCGCGACCCGCTGGGAGATGATTCGCATGGCCGTCCTGCCCTTCGGCGCTCCGGGCATCGTCTCGGCCGCCATGCTCGGCCTCGGCCGGGCCCTCGGCGAGACGCTCGCCGTCGCGATGGTGCTCTCGCCCGCGACGGTCGTCTCCTTCCTCCTGCTCACCTCGCAGAACTCGAACACCATCGCCGCGAACATCGCGCTGCAGTTCCCGGAGGCGAGCGGAGTCGGCGTCAACGTCCTCGTCGCCTCGGGCCTCATCCTCTTCGTCATCACCCTCGTCGTGAACTCGGTCGCGCGGTTCATCGTCAACCGCCGCAAGGCCTTCTCGGGAGCCAACTGATGTCCGCCGCCACCTCGTCGATGCCCTTCTCGCTGCAGGCGGGCAAGCTGCCCAAGGGCACCCCCTGGATGCTGCTCGTCGGCAGCTGGGTCGTGTTCGCCGCCGTCTTCCTGATCCTCCAGGCGGCCGGAATGATGAACGACTTCAGCCTCGTCGGCGCGATCTTCTGGGGCACCGTCCTCTTCGACGTCGCCATCTACGTGGTCTCGCGCCTGGTCGAGGGCGGCCGCAAGGCTGTCGACCGCCTCGTGACCTCGCTGGTCGCGACCGCGTTCATCATCGCGCTGCTCCCGCTGATCTCCCTGCTCTACACGGTCGTCTCCAACGGAGTCGCGCGGTTCGATCCGCTCTTCTTCTCCTCGTCCATGCGCAACGTCATCGACGCGGGCGGCGGCGCCCTCCACGCGATCATCGGCACGCTCGAGATCACGGCCATGGCCGCGCTGATCTCGGTGCCGATCGGCCTGCTCACCTCGATCTACCTCGTCGAGTACGGCCGCGGCCACCTCGCCCGGGCGATCACCTTCTTCGTCGACGTGATGACGGGCATCCCCTCCATCGTCGCGGGCCTGTTCGCGTACGCGCTCTTCGCGCTGCTCCTCGGCCCCGGCGTCCGGATGGGCTTCGCCGGCTCGATCGCCCTCGCCGTGCTGATGATCCCCGTGGTCGTCCGCTCGTCGGAGGAGATGCTGAAGCTGGTCCCGAACGAGCTGCGCGAGGCGTCCTACGCCCTCGGCGTGCCGAAGTGGCTGACCATCGTCAAGATCGTGCTGCCGACCTCCATCGCCGGCATCACGACGGGCATCACCCTCGCGATCGCCCGCGTCATCGGCGAGACCGCCCCGCTGCTCATCGTCGCCGGCTTCACCGCGTCGATGAACTACGACCTCTTCAGCGAGCGGATGATGACCCTCCCGGTCTTCGTCTACACGCAGTACGCGAACCAGGGCCCCGACGCCGAGGCGTTCCTCAACCGGGCCTGGACCGGCGCGCTGGCCCTCATCCTGATCGTCATGGCGCTGAACCTGGTCGCCCGCCTGATCGCGAAGATCTTCGCCCCCAAGCTCGGCCGCTGACACCCACCACTCGGCTCCGGCCGGAATCCCCGAAGGAAGCAATGTCCAAGCGCATCGAGGTCAACGACCTCAACGTCTACTACAGCCAGTTCCTCGCGGTGGAGGGCGTCTCGCTCGCCATCGAGCCCCGCACGGTCACCGCCTTCATCGGCCCGTCCGGCTGCGGCAAGTCGACCTTCCTCCGCACGCTCAACCGCATGCACGAGGTCATCCCCGGCGCGCACGTCGAGGGCGAGGTCCTGATCGACGGCAACAACCTGTACGGCCCGGGCGTCGACCCGGTGCAGGTCCGCCGGCAGGTGGGCATGGTCTTCCAGCGCCCCAACCCGTTCCCGACGATGTCCATCCGGGACAACGTGCTGGCCGGCGTGAAGCTCAACAACCGCCGCATCTCGAAGTCGGACGCGGACGCGCTCGTCGAGCGCTCGCTCCAGGGCGCGAACCTCTGGAACGAGGTGAAGGACCGCCTCGACAAGCCGGGCTCCGGTCTCTCCGGCGGCCAGCAGCAGCGTCTGTGCATCGCCCGCGCGATCGCCGTCTCCCCTGACGTCCTCCTGATGGACGAGCCCTGCTCCGCCCTCGACCCGATCTCGACCCTCGCGATCGAGGACCTCATCGAGGAGCTCAAGAACGACTACACGATCGTCATCGTGACCCACAACATGCAGCAGGCCTCGCGCGTCTCGGACCGCACCGCGTTCTTCAACATCGCGGGCACCGGCAAGCCGGGCAAGCTCATCGAGTACGACGACACCGCGACGATGTTCTCGCGCCCGTCCGTCCAGGCGACCGAGGACTACGTCTCGGGCCGCTTCGGCTGATCCGCCGCAGACGAGAGCGAGCCGCGTCCCTCCGGGGTCGCGGCTCGCTCTCGTTCCACCGCGTTCCCTCCGGGAACGAGAAGAGCCGCACTCCGTCATCGGAGTGCGGCTCTTCTCGTGCTCGGGCCGTCAGGCGATGTCGATCGCCAGTATCGGATCGGTGGTCGGAGTCGGCGAGCCGCCGGCGTCCTCGACCGTCACGGCGACGACTCCGCCCTCGGTCAGGCTCCCCTCGAGCGGGGCCACGGTGCTGCCCTCTCCCCCGTCGAACGTCCCTGCGGCGACCGGACCGGATGAGCCGATGTACCAGAGCTCGTAGGTCTTGTCCTCCGGCAGCGGCGCCAGGTCGTCCACCACGAGGGCGGAGCGGCTGAGCGAGCTCGACCAGACCAGCGTCGCCTGCTCGCCGGTGGCGACCGTGCCGGTCGTCTCCTGCGCGTCGGGGGCGCTGCGGATCTGCTCCAGAGCCGTCTGCTGCTGCGTCTGGCCGGGGCCGGACGAGAGCAGCGGCGGAAGGGTCACTCCGCCGACCACGATCACCGCGGCGGCCGCGGCCGCCGAGAGGTAGACCGCGGGGCGGGCGAACCAGCGGCTCCGGGCGCGGTTCGCGGCGCTGCCGCCACCGTCCCGGCGAGCCGTCGGACCGCTCCGCTCGCCCTCGGAGGCGACGGGGACCAGACGGGGCGCGGCGGGCGCCTCGTGGTCCTCGTCGGGCTCCTCCAGCGGCAGCTGCGGAGTGGTGGCGATGAGCGCCATCAGGTCGGCCTTGAAGCCCGGCGAGGGCTCCACGGCGGGTGCGTCGGCGACCAGCGCCTCCGCCACCTCGGCGAACGCGTCGGCCTCGCCGCGCGCCTCCGGGTGCTCGGAGAGGAAGCGCTCGTAGCGCTCCTGCTCCTCGGGCGTCAGGATGCCCAGTGCGTGACCCGCCGCGAGATCGCGCGGGTCGTCCATCCCGTCGGGGAGTCGCACATCGTTCACAGGGCCACCCCCATCTCTTCTCGAAGTCTGATCATTCCGTCACGCAGGCGTGTCTTGACGGTTCCCACGGGGCACTGCAGGATCCCCGCGATCTCGCTGTGCGAGTATCCGCCGTAGTAAGCGAGCTGCAGCGCCTGCCGCTGCAGTTCCGTCAGGCGGCCCATGGCGGCCGCGACCTTCTCGTGCTCGAGGGACACCTCCGCCTGCTCGGAGACCTGGTCGTAGTCGCGTCCGAGGTCTCGGATTCCGATGCGCATGTCCCGATCACGGCCGGCTTGAGCCGCGCGGACCCTGTCGATGGCCCTGCGGTGTGCCATCGTGAGGATCCAGGTCGTCGCGCTTCCTTTATTCGGAGCGAAACGCCCAGCGGTTTGCCAGATCTCGAGGAAGACCTCCTGGGCCACCTCCTCGGACTGGGAGCGGTCGACGAGGACGCGGATGATCAGGCCGAGGACCCGGCCGGCCATCTGGTCGTAGAGCGCGGCGAACGCGGCCTGCTCTCCCCCGGCGATGCGCTCGAGGAGGACAGCCGCCTCCGCAGTGGTGTCGTCCGTCATCAGCCCCGCCTCGCCCGCGCCCGGGCTGAAAGATTCCGCGTCATCCAGAAGGCTGTCACGGCCAGGCCTGCAACGACGACCGACACCTCGATCGGATGCGTCACGAATCGGACATCCAGCGCCAACGCGCCGATCGGCACGAGCGCGGGGTCGCCCAGCCGGGGGGCCAGCCAGAGCGAGATCACGGCCACCGCCGCAGCGGTGATGCCCGGATAGCTGCGCGGGCGGATGAGGACCCAGAGCCCGGCGAGCACGTCGAGGACCGCGAGGACGCGCATCACCGTGCCCTGCGAGAGCGAGACCCCCGCGGCGAACTGGGCGCCCTCCGCGTCGTCGACGCTCGGCGCGGCGAGGAGGTAGAGGGCGGCGACGACCAGCAGCCCCGTCCCCGCCCAGACGCGCGCGCCGATCCGGAGAGCTCTGCTGTTCTTCATTCCGCTGGCGCCTGTCTGTGGGGACTCGGGCGAGGATCGACTCCTCCTGGGCCCTCGCCTCGCGCACCGTGGCCTCGATGCGAGCAGAGAAGGGGCCGGACCGCAGGAACGCCTCTCGGCGCGAGGCCGCTCGAAGCGGCTATAAGTGGAGCCCGGGGTTACTGCGATCCGGCTTCCGCCAGTCTACCAAAGGCCTCCGCGGTGGCGGCGAGCGGCGTTCGCAATGGGTGAACGCGGGTTGCGCGTCACTCCAGGGAGTCGCTCCGCCACAGCCGCGCGCAGCTCACGAGCTCGGCCGCGGTGGTCGAGAGGCGCAGGGCGCGGGTGGTCAGCTCGCTCGCCCGGACGGGGTTCACCGGCTCCACATCGTCGGCGACCGAGACGGCTCCGGAGGCGCTCACGCGGCAGAACGCCGCGGCGCGGTCCAGTGCCACCGCGAAGTCGCCGTCGAAGACGCCGCGGAGGATCCGGTCGGCCAGCTCGGTGATCTCGGCCGGCCCCGTGGGAGTGCTGGCTCCGGCGACCACCGGGTCGATCGTGGCGGACAGTTCGACTCCGCGCTGGTAGAGGAAGCTCGTGCTCTCCGGGTCCTGCCGGATGACCAGCCGCAGCAGGTAGATCCGCCAGAGGGCGCCCGGCAGGCTCGCCGCGCTGGAGCGCGCCCAGAGCTCGGCCAGCGCGTCGATGCCGTTGTGGTCGGTGTACTCGACCAGGCGGTCGATGACCACCGGGTCGGGGTCGTTCCGGACACGGCTCAGCAGCGCGATCGCGGTCTCGTGGGCGACGCGGCTGATCTGCGCCGGGTCCTCTCCTCCCTGGAACGCCTCGAAGACGTGGGAGGGGAACTTGGTCGGCTTGTGGAAGCCGTCTGTCATGGGGCCGCCTTCCGCGGTCGTGCGCGCGGACGCTCTCGCGCTCGCGCTCCGTAGGGGGTTCGAGGAGGGTAACGCCCGCGGCTGGGCGGGTATGCCCGCGCGGAGGACGCGGTCCGCTCCGGGATCGTCCGCGCTCCGGGCCGCACCTGCTCCGGGCCGCACCTGCTCCGGGGGGCGTCGACGGCCCGCTACCCTGGAGCGCGCGGGCCTCTAGCTCAGTTGGCAGAGCAGCGGACTTTTAATCCGCGGGTCGTCGGTTCGAGCCCGACGGGGCCCACCACACGACCGCCTGGTCGCGCTTTCCGGACAGTGCCAGGGCGCAGCCAGGTCGCCGCACTACCGTGCAGAGGTGCTGACCGTCCTCCGCGTCCTCCTGCGCCGGCCTCGGCTGTGCGAGGCGTGCCGAGTCCGGCCGGCCCGCCGCCGTGACCCGTTCTGCTCGACGGACTGCGCGAAGACGTACTACCTCTACCTCTGACGGCTCGTCCGGGCCGCGGTGCTCCGCGACGGCATCACTCGTGGCAGAGCGACCACACCTCGTCCGGGTAGTCGCGGACCTTCTCGCCGACGAGCAGGCGCCAGCGGCCGTCCTGGTGCTCGAGCAGGCGGCCGGTGACGACCTCCGAGAGCCAGTCGGAGTCGATCCGGTACCAGCGGACGAGGCGGACGGTCGTCGCGGTGTGCGAGACGCGGGTCGTCATCGCGGGAGTCCCTTCTCGAGGAGGGAGCGGGGTGCTGGAACCAGCGGGGCGTTCGACGCGCGAACGGGGGGATGACCCGCGCCGGGACGACTCCGTTGTCGACCGGCCGGGAGACTGCGGCGGGCATCCGGCGGACCGGATGCCAGGAACTCTAGACGACCGCGCAGACGGTGTCTGTCCCGTCGCCGGTCACAGCGGAGCGACTCCGTTCAGCGGGCTCAGGGCTGGACGGTGCAGCCGGCCGGGCGCGTCTGCCGGAACGCGGCCGCCTCGCGGGTGCGGGAGCGGAGCCTCCTCGCGCGGCGGCGGAGGAGCCGCTCGCTCGGGCCGAAGGCTCCGGATTCGAGGAGCTGGCGGAGGGACAGGGTCACCTGCCGGGCCAGACGGGGATCGATGCGGCCGGGGATCCGGATCGCGTCGATGAGGTCGAGGGCGTTGCGCGTGGTGCGGGAGATCGCCATGACGGAACCCTAGGGACGTCGGGGCGCGGTGTGCGCGCCCCGGACGGGGGCGCCGACGGGGACTGATGCTCAGCCCCGGGGCGCCCCGGCGGGATCAGTCGTGCCCGTTGCTGCCGTCGCCACGGCCCGTGGAGGACTGCAGGCGGTCGATGTGCTCGGAGGCTTGGGCCTTGGTGAGGTCGGCGGGCAGGGTCTCGCCCGCCTCGCGCGCGAGGGTGTCGAGGTAGCTGCGCTGCGGGCCGGTCATCGGCTCGTCGCCGGTGACCCAGTCGGACGGGTCCTTGCTGGCGCTGGTGTCGCTGCCGTCGTCGGCACGGGCGCCGAGGACGTCGCCCTCGGTCTTGACATCGGGATCGGTGGTGTTGTCATCGCTCATGGTGCGACCGTACGCCCGACCACCGACGCCGACGAGGGCTTGCGGAGCGGGCCCGGGCGCCCCGCTTCACGACCCGAGCAGCGCGTGCGCGACGGTGAAGATGACCAGCCCGGCCAGGGAGCCCACGACGGTGCCGTTGATCCGGATGAACTGGAGGTCCTTCCCGACCTGCAGCTCGAGCTTCTCGGACGTCTCGCGCGGGTCCCAGCGGTGGATGGTGTCGCCGATGATGCTGGCGATGTCGGTGCGGTAGCGGTCGACCAGGTTGGCCGCGACCGATCCGATCCAGGAGTCGACGGTCGCCGCGAGACCGGCGTCGGTCGAGAGCCGGCGGCCCAGATCGACCACGATCGACTCGATGCTGCCGCGGAGGGGGCTCGACGGGTCGTCCATCGCGCCGAGGAGGGAGGCCTTCGTCGCCTCCCAGGCGTCCCCGGCGAGCTCGCGGACGCGCGGGCTGTCGAAGGCGCGGTTCTTGATCTCCTCGACCCGGGCGATCAGGTCGGGGTCGGTGCCCAGATCCTGCGCCAGCGTGGCGAGGTAGCCGTCGATCGCGATCCGGAACGGGTGCACCTGGTCCTCGCGCACCGCGGCGACGAAGACGAGCGCCTCGCGGTACAGCCGCTCGTCCACCGCTCGGCTGACCGCTGAGGGCAGCCAGCTCGGCAGGCGGCCGCTGACCATGCGGGTGAAGCTCTGCGGGTTCGCGGTCAGCCACGCCTCCGCCTGCTCCACCAGCGTGTCCACGAGGCGCCGGTGGTGGCCCGCCTCGACCACGCTGCCCACCAGCGAGCCCAGCGGCGGGCCCCACTGCGGGTCGAGGAGGTGGCGCCGCGCCAGCGCCTCGATCACGCGCTGCACGTCGGAGTCGTCCAGCAGGGCGATCGCCGAGCGGACGGCCGCGGCACTCTCGCCGCCGACCCGGTGCGCGTTCTCCGGCTCGGCGAGCCACAGCCCCGCCCGCCGGGCGATCCCGAAGGAGTCGAGCTTCTCGCGCACGATGGCGCCGCGGAGGAAGTTCTCCTCGACGAACTGCGCGAGGCTCGCGCCGATCTCGTCCTTCTTGGTCGGGATGATCGCGGTGTGCGGGATCGGCAGGCCCAGCGGCCGACGGAACAGCGCTGTCACGGCGAACCAGTCGGCGAGCGCGCCGACCATCCCGCCCTCGCTCGCGGCCCGGACCCACTGCAGCCACGGGTAGCGCTCCTGCAGGGCGAACGACACGGCGAAGACGACGGCCATCACCACGAGCAGGCCCGTGGCGAGCCGCTTCATCCGGACGAGGGCGACGCGCTTGGCCTCGTCGTCGCGCCCGACGGCCGCGAGGGTGGTCATGACGCGGTGGGGAACCCCTCGTGGCGGATGCCCCACGCGACGGTCCACTCCTCGCCCGGGTCGAGCCAGCGCAGGCCCTGCCCGCTGTTGAAGGCCTCTGCGGGAGCGGTCATCGGCTCCACGGCGATCGCGGTCTTCACGTCGTCGCCGTCGGGGAAGATCCGGGTGATGAAGACCTGGATGAAGTTGTGCGAGGCGTCGGCCCAGAGGAGCACGCGGCGGCCGTCCGCGGCGCGGAGGCCGTGCACGCTCTCGCCGTCGACCATCCGGACGTCGGCCCAGGCGTCGTCGAGCTCCAGGTCGCCGATGCGGCGGCCGGAGCGGAGGTCCCACTCGGTGCCCTCGACCGGGTTCTGCACGGTGGGGTTGAGGCGCTCGTCGACCTCGATGTGCACCGCCGCGTCGACGGTGATCTCGAGCTCGTCGGTCGGGACGTCGCCGATGGCGAGGAAGGGGTGCGTGCCGATGGCGACGGGCGCCTCGTCGGCTCCGACGTTGACGACGCGGTGGACGACCTTCAGCCCGTCGGCCTGCAGCTCGTAGCGGACCGAGGTCTCGAGGTGGAACGGGTAGCCCGCCTGCGGCACGACCGGCGCGGCCAGCTCGACGAAGGACGGGCCCTGGTCGACGAGGCGGTACGGGGTGCTCACCAGGAGGCCGTGGATGGCGTTGTGGTACTTCGGCTCGGTGATCGCGAGCTGGAGCGTCTCGCCGCGGTGGTGCCAGCGCCCGTCCTTCACGCGGTTGGGCCAGGGCATCAGGACGATGCCCGAGCCGAACGGCGGGACGGTGCTCTCCGGGTAGGAGGCGGTGATCTCCACTCCGTCGACCGAGAGGTGGCGCAGCGCTGCGGCCACCTCCGTCACGACGGCGTGCAGGGTGCGTCCCTCAGCGGTGAGGTCGAGCGAGAACTGGCGCCCGGTGGCGGGGGCGGGGGTGAAGTCGGCCATTCCTCGATCCTACGGACTGACGCGCTCGCCGAGCGCCCGGCAGCGGGTGACCGCGAGCCCCGCCTCCTCCAGAGCGGCGACGAGTCCGTCGGCGGCGCCCGCCCCCGTGAGCAGACGGTCGAACTCGTCGGGAGCGGCGACCCGGCCGAGGTCGACCACTCCGAGCTTCGAGGAGTCCGCGACCACGACCCGGCGGGTCGCCGCCTGCAGCATCCGACGCTTCAGGGTCGCCTCCGGGAGATTGACGTTGGTGACGCCGGCCTCGGGGTGCACGCCGGTGCAGCCGATGAAGGCGATGTCGGCGCGGATCCGCTCGAGCAGCTCGGACGCCAGCGGCTCGACCAGCGAGTGCTGCAGCGGCCGCAGAGTGCCCCCGGTGACGACGACCGTGAAGCGCGGGATGGCCGGCTCGAGCGCCAGCGCAGTGGAGAGGCCGTTCGTGATCACCGTGACGTCGCGCAGATCCTCCCGCGCCACGAGCGCGTGCGCGATGGCGAGCGGGGTGGTGCCCACGTCGAGCACGATGCTCTGCCCGGAGGAGACGGAGGCGGCGGCCTCCTCGCCGATCGCGGCCTTCTCGTCGGAGGCGGCGCTGAGGCCCTCCTCGAGCGAGCGCTCGCCGGTGGGCCTCGGCGCCGGGATCGCCCCTCCGCGCACCCGCTGGAGGACGCCCTCGCTCGCGAGCAGGGCGAGATCGGAGCGGACCGTGACGACCGAGACCCCGAGCATGTCGGCCATCGGGGCGACCCCGACGAAGCCCGAGCTCTCGGCGGCTAGACGCAGCCGCAGCCGGCGCTCGATCGCCGACGTGGACTCCTGCTCGCCGTCCGTCCTCATCCGCCCATCGTGCCCGCGGACCGGTGGACTTGTCAAAGGGAAAACGAGCTTTCCTTTTCGAAGATGCGGCCCTAGTCTGACTCCTGCCATGAACGAAGCGATCACACTCTCCGCCGGCGTCGTCAAGCGCCCGCACACGCTGGCCGACGGCCGCGAGCTCCTCTACTTCGACGACGCCGACACGACCCTCCCCCCGGAGCGCGCCGCCGACGCACGCCACCTCGACCCCCGCCCCGCCACCGCGCGGATGCGCCAGGACGTGCTGACCGGCGAGTGGGTCTCCATCGCCGCGTCGCGCCAGAACCGCGTGTTCCTGCCGCCGGCCGAGCTCGATCCGCTCGCCCCGGCGTCGCCGACGAACCCGTCGGAGGTGCCCAGCCGGTACGACGTCGCCGTCTTCGAGAACCGCTCCCCCTCCTTCGGCCCGCTCCTCGAGGACGCGGACGCGCCCGCCTCCCTGGAGGACCTGCGCACTCTCGGGCTCGGCCGGACGCTGACCAGCGTCGGCCGCTGCGAGGTCGTCTGCTTCAGCCCCGAGCACGAGGGCTCGTTCGCCACGCTCAGCGCCTCCCGCGCCCGGACCGTGGTCGAGGCCTGGGCCGACCGCGTGGGCGCCCTCTCGGCCCTTCCCGGCGTGCAGCAGGTCTTCCCGTTCGAGAACCGCGGCGAGGCGATCGGCGTCACGCTGCACCACCCCCACGGGCAGATCTACTCCTACCCCTACGTCACGCCGCGCACGACCCGCCTGCTCGCCTCGCTCGACAGCTACGGGCCGTCGATGTTCGCCGACGTCCTCGCCTTCGAGCAGGCCGGCGAGCGCGTCCTCCTCCGCGGCGAGCACTTCACCGCGTTCGTGCCGTTCGCCGCGCGCTGGCCCGTCGAGGTGCACCTCCTGCCGCACCGCCACGTCCCGGACCTGGCGGCGACGACCCCGGAGGAGCGCGACGAGCTGGCTGTGATGTACCAGCGCCTGCTCCGCGGCATCGACGCCCTCTACGACACCCCGACGCCCTACATCGCCGCCTGGCACCAGGCCCCGGTGCACGAGCGCCGCGACGAGGTGCGCCTGATGCTCCAGATCACCTCGCCCCGCCGCGCCGAGACGAAGCTCAAGTACCTCGCGGGGAGCGAGGCCGCGATGGGCGCCTGGATCGGCGACATCGCCCCCGAGACGAGCGCCGCGGCCCTGCGCGCGGCGATCGAGCGGGCCGACGCGGCCGTGCTCGAGGCCGGGATCGCACAGCGCCCCGACGCGGCCCTGCCGGTCGCCGCGCACAGCGACGACTCGCTTCCCGGCGGCGCCGCCACTCCCGCCACCACCGCCGCCGACATCGCCGAGGAGAACCGATGACCGCCGCTCCCGCCTCCCTGACCGCCGTCGCCGAGAGCGCGGCCGCCGCCTTCGAGCGCACTTTCGGCCGCCCCGCCGCCGGCGTCTGGGCCGGCCCCGGCCGCGTGAACCTGATCGGCGAGCACACCGACTACAACGACGGCTTCGTCTTCCCCTTCGCGATCGACCGCGCCACGGCGATGGCCGTCGCGCCCAGGGAGGACCGCCTGATCCGGATCAGCAGCGCCTTCTCCCCCGAGGTGGTCGAGGTCGCTCTCGACGAGCTCGGCCCCGGCGCCGTCACCGGCTGGTCGGCCTACCCGCTCGGCGTGGTCTGGGCGCTCACCGAGTACGGCGTCGACCTGGGCTCCCGCTCGGGCTTCGACGCGTACGTCGACTCCGACGTGCCGGTCGGCGCGGGGCTCTCGAGCTCGGCGGCGCTGATGTGCGCGATGGCCGTCGCCCTCGACGAGCTCTGGCACCTCGGTTTCGACCGCGCGACGATGGCCCGCGTCGGTCGTCGCGCCGAGAACGTCGCGGTCGGCGCCCCCACCGGGATCATGGACGAGTCCGCCTCCCTCTTCGGGAAGCGCGACGCCGCGGTGTTCCTGGACTGCCGCAGCCTCGACACCGAGGTCGTCCCCCTCGGCTTCGAGGAGGCCGGGCTCGTCCTGCTCGTCGTCGACACCCGCGTCGAGCACGCGCACGCCACCGGCGGCTACGCCGAGCGGCGCGCCTCCTGCGAACTCGGCGCCGCGACCCTCGGCGTGCCGTCGCTCCGCGAGCTGACGGTCGACGACCTGCCGCGCGCCCAGGAGCTCCTCGACGACGTCACCTACCGGCGCGTGAAGCACGTCGTGACGGAGGACGCCCGCGTGCTCGAGACCGTCCGCACCCTGCGCGAGCACGGTCCCCGGGCGATCGGCGATCTGCTCGACGCCGGCCACGTCTCCCTCCGCGACGACTTCGAGATCTCGGTGCCCGAGCTCGACACCGCCGTCGAGGCGGCGCGCGGCGCCGGAGCGATCGGCGCCCGGATGACCGGCGGCGGCTTCGGCGGCTCCGCGATCGCCCTCACCCCGGTGGAGAAGGAAGAGGAGGTCCGCGCCGCGGTCCTCGCCGCCTTCGCCGAGAAGGGCTTCACGACTCCGGAGCTCTTCCTGGTCACGGCCGCCGACGGCGCGGGTCGGGTGCTCTGACCTCTGCTTCCGTCGACGCCCCCTGCGACCTCGCGTCGCAGGGGGCGTTCCTCGTCCAGCCGCTACGGCGCCGGATCCGGCGGAACGACGGCGCGCGCTTCTCCCCCGGTGACCCGGACCAGCTCGGCGAAGCTCGTCGGGTAGACGGTGTGCGCGTGCCCGGCCGCAGCCCAGACAACGTCGTAGGCGGCGAGGGCCGTGTCGACCACGGTGCGCAGCGGCGCGGGATGGCCCACCGGCGCGATCCCGCCGATCGTCTGGCCCGTCGCGGACTTCACCTCCGCGGCCGACGCCCGGGTGATCGATCCGCCCAGCTGCACGCCCAGCCAGGCGGTGTCGACGCGGTGGCCGCCGCTGGTCAGGACCAGCAGCGGCGCACCGTCGATCAGGAACACGAGCGAGTTGGCGATCTGGCCGACGTCGACGCCCAGCGCCTCGGCCGCCAGTGCCGCCGTCGACGCGGCCGAATCGAGCCAGCGCACGGTCGGGTGCACGCCGTGCCGGTCGAGGTCGGCGAGGACGCGGTCGACGGCCGGGTGGCTCCGTTCGCTCATGCCGCCGAGGCTAGCGCCCCGGCCGCGCTCACTTCTCGAACGTGGAGGCGTCGATCACGAAGCGGTAGCGGACGTCCGAGGCGAGAACGCGCTCGTAGGCCTCGTTGATCTGCGAGGCCGAGACGACCTCGACCTCGCTCGCGATGCCCTTCTCGGCACAGAAGTCGAGCATCTCCTGGGTCTCGCGGATGCCGCCGATGCCCGAGCCCGCGAAGGAGCGACGGGCGCCGAAGAGCGTGAAGACGTGCAACGGCAGCGCCTCGGCCGGAGCGCCCACGTTCACCATCGTGCCGTTGCGGCGCAGGAGCCCCAGGTAGGCGTCGAGGTCGAGGGGCGCGCTGACCGTGTTGACGATCAGGTCGAAGGTGTTCGCGAGATCGGTGAAGGTCGCCTCGTCGCGCGTCGCGTAGTAGTGGTCGGCGCCCAGGCGGAGGCCGTCCTCCTTCTTGCTGAGGGTCTGCGAGAGCACGGTGACCTCGGCGCCCATCGCGTGCGCGAACTTGACGGCCATGTGGCCGAGCCCGCCGAGGCCGACGACGGCCACGCGCTTGCCGGGCCCCGCCTCCCAGTGCGAGAGCGGCGAGTAGGTCGTGATGCCCGCGCACAGCAGCGGGGCGGCGGCCTCGTAGGGGATCGACTCCGGGACGCGGAGCACGAAGTCCTCGACGACGACGACGTGCGTGGAGTAGCCGCCCTGGGTGATGGTGCCGTCGCGGTCGACGGAGGCGTAGGTGCCGGTGTTGCCCTTCAGGCAGTACTGCTCCTCGCCCGCGAGGCAGTTCTCGCACTCGCGGCAGGAGTTCACCATGCAGCCGACGCCGACGCGGTCGCCGACGGAGTGCTTGGTGACCTCGGAGCCGACCTCGGCGACGACGCCGACGATCTCGTGGCCGACGGTCAGCGGGTACGCCACCGGACCCCAGTCTCCGCGGACGGTGTGGATGTCGGAGTGGCAGATGCCGGAGTAGGCGATCTCGATGAGCACGTCGTGCGGTCCGACGTCGCGGCGCTCGATGGTGGTGGGGACGAGCGGCTCGGTCGCGGAGGGGGCGGCGTAGGCGGTGACGGTGAGCATGGGTTCTCCTCGTGGGGCGGGGCGCGCTCCGAGGACGTGTCCGACGGGGTGGGGGACGCGAGAGCGCCGGGCCACGCTACCGGCAGGCGACTGGACGTCGCCCCCGAGCGCGGTCCGGCGCGGGTCCTGTGGCGCGGGACCGGTCAGCGCAGGGCGCGCTCGGCCGCCGTCACCACGTTGTGGATGAGCATCGCGCGCGTCATCGGGCCGACTCCGCCGGGCACGGGCGACAGCCAGCCCGCGACCTCCGCCGCCTCCGGTGCGACGTCGCCGGTCAGCTTCGCGCGGCCCGTCTCCGGGTTCTCGACCCGCGTGATGCCCACGTCGAGCACGGCGGCGCCGGGCTTCACCCAGTCGGCGCGGATGAGCCCGGGCACGCCCACGGCGGCCACCACGATGTCGGCGCGGCGCACCTCCGCGGCGAGATCGGCCGTGCGGGAGTGGGTGAGGGTCACGGTGGCGTCGAGGCCCTTCCGCGTGAGCAGGAGCCCGAGCGGACGGCCGACGGTGAGCCCGCGGCCCACGACGACGACATGCCGGCCCGAGGTCGGGATGCCGTGGCGCTGCAGCATCTCGACGATCCCGTTCGGCGTGCAGGGCAGCGGGCTGTCCAGCTCGCCCTCGACGCCGAGAACCAGGCGGCCGAGGTTGGTGGGGTGCAGGCCGTCGGCGTCCTTGTCCGGATCCATGAGCTCGAGCATCGCGTTCTCGTCGATGCCCTTCGGCAGCGGGAGCTGGATGATGTACCCGGTCACGGCCTCCGACTCGTTGAGCTGCCGGATGGCGGCGCGGATGTCGTCCGCCGACGCGGTCGCGGGGAGGTCCACGCGGATCGACTCGATCCCGACCTCCGCGCAGTCGCGGTGCTTGCCCGCGACGTACGAGCGGGAAGCGGGATCGTCCCCCACCAGCAGCGTGCCGAGCCCGGGCACGACGCCCCGCTCGCGCAGAGCGGCGACCCGCTCCGCGATCTCCGTCTTGACCGCCGTCGCCGTCGCGACGCCGTCGAGTACCTGTGCCGTCATCTCGGGCTCCTCGGTCGTGGCGCGGCGGAGGGGGACGGTGCCCCGGCCTCCGCCGCGCGGGTGGTGCAGCGGATCGACTACAGCCCGGGGTAGAGCGGGAAGTCGTCGGTGAGGCGGGCGACACGGCCGCGCAGCGCCTCGAGGTCGGCCGAGGGCTTGAGCGCCTCGGCGATGACGTCGGCGACCTCGGTGAACTCCGTGTCGCCGAAGCCGCGGGTCGCGAGCGCCGGCGTGCCGATGCGCAGGCCCGAGGTGACCATCGGGGGGCGGGGGTCGAACGGCACGGCGTTGCGGTTGACCGTGATGCCGACCTCGTGGAGGCGGTCCTCGGCCTGCTTGCCGTCCAGCGGCGAGTCGCGCAGGTCGGCGAGGACGAGGTGGACGTCCGTGCCGCCGGTCAGGACGTCGATGCCCTCGGCCTTCGAGTCGGCCGCCGTGAGGCGCTCGGCGAGGATCTGCGCGCCGCGGATGGTGCGTGCCTGGCGGTCGGCGAACTCGGGCTCGCCGGCGAGCTTGAACGCGGTCGCCTTCGCGGCGATCACGTGCATGAGCGGGCCGCCCTGCTGGCCGGGGAAGACGGCCGAGTTCAGCTTCTTGGCGTACTCCTGCTTCGCGAGGATGAGCCCCGAGCGCGGGCCGGCCAGCGTCTTGTGGACGGTGGTCGTCACGACGTCGGCGTAGGGCACCGGCGACGGGTGCAGCCCCGCCGCCACGAGGCCTGCGAAGTGGGCCATGTCGACCCAGAGCTTCGCGCCGACCTCGTCGGCGATGGCGCGGAACGCCTCGAAGTCGAGCTGACGGGGGTAGGCGGACCAGCCGGCGATGAGCACCTGCGGACGGACCTCGAGGGCCTTCTCGCGGACCGCGTCCATGTCGATGCGGAAGGTCTGCGGGTCGACGCCGTACGCGGTCGCGTTGTAGAGCTTGCCCGAGAAGTTCAGCTTCATGCCGTGGGTCAGGTGGCCGCCGTGCGCGAGCTCGAGGCCGAGGATGGTGTCTCCGGGCTGCACGAGCGCGGCGAGCGCCGCGGCGTTGGCGGAGGCTCCGGAGTGCGGCTGGACATTGGCGAACTCGGCGCCGAAGAGGGCCTTGGCGCGGTCGATCGCGAGCTGCTCGGCGATGTCGACGTACTCGCAGCCGCCGTAGTAGCGGCGGCCGGGGTAGCCCTCGGCGTACTTGTTGGTCAGGACGGAGCCCTGCGACTCGAGGATCGCGCGCGGCACGAAGTTCTCGCTCGCGATCATCTCGAGGTAGCCGCGCTGGCGGTCGAGCTCCTGCTGGAGCACGGCGGCGATCTCGGGGTCGACCACCGACACGGGCTGGTCGAACGAGGCGGCGACGCCGGGGCTGGCGGGGGAAGAGGACACGGACGCTCCTTGGCTGGGAAACGGAAGGGGCCCGGCAGGTCGCTGCGGCGCGACACGGCTCGTTCGGGCGACCCGATCTACGGTATCCGTTCCAGCCCAGGCGTGCGGCGGGAAAAGTGTCCGGGGCGCTGCCCCGGAGGAGGTGCCGCTCCCTGATGGTCACCCATCCGAACGCCAGTCGCGGCGGGCTCACTCTAGCAAGCAGGCCGGGTGGCGCGGGAGTCGCGCCAGTCGGGGGCGGGCACGCGCGATCGTGCGACGATCCCTCGGGCGGTCCCGGCGCGGGACCGGGAGGGAGGGCGTCGCCGTGGGTCCTCGACGCCGCTCCGAGCGCATCGACGGCCGCAGCGACGAAGAGCTCGTCGCGCTGGTCCGGGAGGGCCGCACCGACGCGGTCTCCGAGCTCTGGCGCCGCCACTCCTCGGCCGGGCGCACCGTGGCCCGGGCGTGGGCGAGCAGCTCCGACCCCGACGACCTGGTCTCGGAGGCGTTCCTCCGCGTCCTGCGGGCGATCGAGCGCGGCGGCGGACCCGAGGGCGCCTTCCGCCCCTACTTCTTCACCGCCGTCCGCAACGTCGCGGGATCCTGGGCCCGGCGGGACCGGCACGAGCGGCCGTTCGACGAGGCCGACCGCGCCCTCCCCTCTGCCGGCCCCGATCCCGAGGCGCACGCCCTCGCCGCCCTCGAGCGCGACCTGGGCGCGCGCGCGTTCCGGGCGCTGCCGCCGCGCTGGCAGGAGGTGCTCTGGTACACGGAGGTGGAGGGCCTGTCCCCCGCCGCCGCCGCACCGCTGATGGGCCTGCGGCCCAACGCGGTCGCAGCGCTCGGGGTGCGGGCGCGGGAGGGGCTGCGCTCCGCGTGGATCCGGGAGCACGTGGCGGACGCCTCGGCGACGGGCGAGTGCGAGTGGGTGCTCGAGCGGGCGGGGACGTACGCGCGAGGACGAGCCCCCGTCCGGGACAGGCACCGCATCGACCGGCACCTGGACGGGTGCCTCTCCTGCCGGGAGGCGCTGGCGGAGGCCGAGAGCACTGCGCGCCGCCTCGCGTCGGTGCTGCTGCCGCTGACCGCCGGGGTGAGCGGCGCAGCCGCCTGGGCGGCGGGCGGGGGCTCCGGCGCGGCCTCCGGTCCGCTGCCGAGCGCGGTCCGGGCGTCGAGCGCGGTCCGCGCATCGGCGGTAAGGGCGTCGAGAGTGGGCAGCGGAACAGGAGTGGTCGTCGCCGCGTCCGCTGCGGCGGCACTCGCGGTCGCGGGAGTCGTCGGCGCGGTGCTGCTGTCCGGGAACGGGGGCGGCGCGCTCGTGGCGGCGGAGGACGCCTCCGCGCGGGTGGACGAGCGCGCAACGGCCGAGGCGGCTGCGCCGGCGTCGAGCGGAGGAGCGACGGCGAGCGCCGACCGACCGGAGACGGACCCGGAGGCCGCGGACCGGACGAGTGCAGCGGACGGCGATCCGGCGGGGCGGTCCAGCGGCTCCGGCGCCGCTCCGAGGAGCACGGTGCCGGCCGTGGCCGGAGGGGCTGCGTCGGACGATGCCGGAGCAACGCGCGCGACACCCGGGAGGACGGGACGCCCGCCGCAACAAAAGCCGTCCCACGATCCCGTCGGCGCACCGGCGTCGAGAGGAATCGAGGCGACCGCCTCCCCGACTCCTGCCGCCGAGCCCGCCCCGTCCCGCCCCGCCG
>NZ_PSVD01000028.1:0-30168 GCF_002932035.1 Rathayibacter sp. AY1F6
TCGGCGGCTCCTTCGACCACCGCGTCGTCGACGGCGACGTCGTCAGCCGCTTCGTCGCCGACGTCGCCAGCGTGCTGGAGGAACCGGCGCTGCTCTTGGATTGAGCGGATTCCTCCTTCGTCGTCATCCGCTCCGCGGTCGGCTGTACGAGGTGGGGGCGTGTCGTGGAGCGGGGAGCGTACCGCTACGGCGAATCGCTGGAACGCGATTCGGCGGTCAGCTCGGCCCTGCGGGCGAGCGTGCGCTGACGTGGCTCGGCCCTGAGGGCGAGCGTGCACGGATGCGGCTCGGCCCTTCGCTGTCGAGGGAGAGCGGGTGGTCTCCGCTGAGGGTGCGGGGCACGGGCCGCGGCTGCGCCGGCGGGAGCGGGGAGAGCGGGGGAACGGGGCAGCGGTCAGCGGGGGGAGACCGCGAAGGAGTGCAGGGCGAGGGCGTCGCTCAGGCGGGCGGCGACGCGGGCGCCGCGGACGCTGGTGCCCTGGGGGTCCAGCGGCGGGCTGACGACGGCGGCGCCGAGGCGGCCGGGAGCGGAGAGGACGAGGGCGCCCGAGACGCTCGACTTGGCGGGGACGCCGACCGCGCGCATCCAGCGGCCCGAGCCGTCGTAGACGCCGCACGTCGCCATGACCGCGACCACGTCGCGGGCGACCGAGGCCGGCACGACCCGCTCGCCGGTCCCCGGGTGCACGCCGCCGAACGCGAGCGTCGCGCCCATCGCGGCCAGGTCGCGGACGTCGACCAGCACGGCGCACGCCCGGGCGTACGCGGAGACGGCGTCGTCGGCGCTGCGGTGCAGGGTGCCCTCCGCGCGCATCAGGTGCGCGAGGGCGTGGTTCCGGTCGCCGAGCAGGTGCTCGTCGGCGGCGACGCTCTCGTCGACGGAGAGCGGGCGGCCGGCGAAGGCGGAGAGGCCGCGGAGGATCCGCTCGCTCCGGCCGTCGGCGTCGCCGCCGTCGACCAGGGCGGCGGTCAGCAGCGCTCCCGCGTTGACCATCGGGTTCGGCGGGCGCCCGGTGCCGCTCTCGAGCTTGAGGGCGTCGAAGGCCTCGCCGGTGGGCTCGATGCCGACGCGGTCGAGCGCGTCACCGCCGGTGTCGAGGAGCGCGAGCGCGAACAGGAACGGCTTCACGGCCGACTGGATGCTGAACCCCGACTCCGCGTCGGCGCTCGCGCGGACGGACCCGTCGGGCAGGACGAGCGCGATCGCGCAGAGTCCCGGGTCGGCGTCCGCGAGCGCGGGGATGCTGTCGTCGACCTCGCCCCCGTCGTCCGGCAGCACCTCCCGGCGCAGCGCCTCGAGGTCGAAGGCCAGGGGATCGGGGAGGGGGCTCATCCGTCCACTCTGTCAGGGCGGGGAGCCCGTCGCGTCCCGGGCCTCAGACGAGCCCGAACTCCGCGTCCAGCGCGTCCAGCTCCGCGGCGAACGACGCGCGCAGACTCTCCTTCTCGTCGGCGGGCAGCCAGGAGGCCTCCGCTCCGGTGAGCGCCATCGCGCGCAGCTGCGCGGCGGTCGCGCCGATCGGGCCGGCGGCGAGGCGGTACTCGTCGGCGAGCGTGGTCGGGAACATCCCGGGATCGTCGGAGCAGGGCACGACCCGAGTCCCGCGTCGAGCATCGCCCGGATGGACGCGCGCCGCCAGGGCCGCCAGGAGCGGCGCGAGGTCGTCGAGGCGACGGTGAACACGACGCCCTGCTCGCGGACGCGCTCGACGACGGCGGGGTCCTCGAGGACGAAGTAGCCGTGGTCGATCCGGTCGCAGCCCAGCAGATCGAGGCAGGTCGTCGTGTTGGCCGCGGTCGGGGCGTGCTCGGAGGAGTGGGCGGTCCGGCCCAGGCCGGCCTCCCCGGCGAGGCGGTAGGCGTCGGCGAAGCGCTCGGGCGGACCCGCCGTCTCGAGGTTGTCGAGCCCGATCCCCGCCACGTACTCGTGGGGGTGGCGGACGACCTCGCGGACCAGCTCGAGCGCCTCCTCCCCGCTGTGGCCCGGGGCCTGAGCCGGGACGGTTCCCGACGGGGCCCGCGGGTCCGCGCGGCTCCGGGAGGCCGGAAGCGGTCCCGTGGGTCGGACGCCGCTACGCCGTGAGCGCGACCGCCGTCCACGAGACGGGCGGGAGGGTCAGCGTCAGCACGCCGTCCTCGAGCGTCGCCGTGGCCTCGCGCAGGCGCACGCGGTTCTGGTCGTCACGCGTGTTCTTCGCGTAGGGGTCCTCGTCGAACAGGGCCAGCGCCTCCGCGATGCTCGAGACTCCGAGGCCGCTGACGTCGACGGTGACCTCGATCGGCTCCGTCTGCGACCTGTTCACCAGGAAGACGGCCGCGCGGCCCTCGTCGACGGTGGCGACGGAGTCGATGAGCGGAGCGTCGCCGTGACGGGCGGTCGAGTAGGTCCCCGCGTCGATCCGGGGGCGAAGCACCGAGCCGGAGGCCAGACGCGCGGTGGTCGAGAACGGGAAGAACGTGGTCTGGCGCCACGCGGCTCCGCCCGGCTCGGTCATGATCGGCGCGATCACGTTGACGAGCTGCGCGAGGGAGGCGGAGGTGACCCGGTCGGAGTTCTTCAGCAGCGTGATCATCAGGTTGCCGAGGACGACGGCGTCGGCGACGGAGTAGACGTCCTCGAGCAGGCGCGGGGCGTAGGCCCACTCGCGGGTGCTCTGGTCGCCCTCGGCATCGGCCTTCTCCTTGGCCTGCCACTCCTCGAGGTACCAGACGTTCCACTCGTCGAAGGAGAGCTTGATGTCCTTCGTCTTCTTGAGCTTGAACTTCACGTGGTCCACGGTCGCCGCGACGGTGGCGATGAAGTACTCCATGTCGAGGGAGGAGGCGAGGAAGGAGCCGAGGTCTCCGTCGTACTCCTGGTAGTAGGCGTGGCACGAGACGTACTCGACGTCGTCGTACGCGTGCTCGAGGACCACGCGCTCCCACTCGCCGAAGGTCGGCATCGACGAGCTCGACGAGCCGCAGACGACCAGCTCGAGCGAGGGGTCGGCGATCTTGAGGGCCTTGGCGGTGCGGGAGGCGAGCTTGCCGTAGTCGTCGGCGCTCATGTGGCCGACCTGCCAGGGGCCGTCCATCTCGTTCCCGAGGCACCACATGCGGATGTCGTAGGGCTCGGTCCCGCCGTTGGCGATGCGCTGGTCGGCGAGAGCGGTGCCGGCCGGTCCGTTGGCGTACTCGAGGACGTCGAGCGCCTCGAGGACGCCGCGGGTGCCGAGGTTGACGGCGTACATGATCTCGCTGCCGGTCAGCTCCGCCCACTTGGCGAAGTCGTCCAGCCCGACCTCGTTGGTCTCGAGCGAGTGCCAGGCCAGGTCGCGGCGGCGCGGGCGCTCGGAGCGCGGGCCGACGCCGTCCTCCCAGCGGTAGCCCGAGACGAAGTTGCCGCCGGGGTAGCGGATCGTCGTGGTGCCCAGCTCCTTGACCAGCTCGACCACGTCGAGGCGGAAGCCGTCCTCGTTCGAGGCGGGGTGGCCGGGCTCGTAGATGCCGTCGTACACGCAGCGGCCGAGGTGCTCGACGAACGAGCCGAAGAGGCGCGGAGTGACGGGGGCGACGACCGCGGCGGGGTCGAGGCTGATGCGCGCGGTGGCGGCGGGGGCGTCGGTCATGAGGGCCTTTCGGGCTTCGGGCTCCCGCAGCGGGCTCGGCGGCGAGCGGTCTTTCTAACGTTGTACACGATGGTCCGCCCCGGCTCGGCCGCTGTCAAGAGCGGCACGGGGCCCACCCGCCTCGCTGCGTGCCGCTCCCGAGGTCGGCCGACCTCCTCCCGCGTCGGCCCTCCCCGCCGCCGCTCAGCGCACCTGTGCTCGACTGGGCGGGTGCCCTCCTCCGATGCCGTCACCGACGCCTGCTCCGAGCTCGCCGACCGCGCCGACTCCCTCGCGGCCTCGCATCCCCGCCCGCGCGCGTTCCTCGCGGCCGTCGCGAAGGACGTCGCCGGCATCCGCAGCGCCCCGCTCGGCGCTCTCGACCTGGCGCACGGCGGCCGCAACCGGGTCCGGGGGAAGGGCTTCCGCCGCCCCTACGACGACGGCACCCGCGGCCAGGCCCGCCACTTCGCCGGCGTCGCGGGCGCCACGCTGTACCTCGGCGGCCCGCTCGCGCACCTGTTCCTCCGGACCGTCGGCGGCGACGTCCGCGGCTCGGCCGACGACCGGCTGACGACGCGGGCCGTGGAGTGGAGCCGGCTCCTCCGCCGCGGCGAGCTGGCCGTCGCGGACGCGGGAGCGTGGATCCGCCGCGAGATCTGCGGCAGCGGGACCTGCGCCTAGGCCCCGGCCGACGCCCGTCCGACGGCCGGGTCCTCCGCGATCGGCCGGCCCGCGGTCGACTCCCGGGCGACCACGGTGAACGCCGCCTCGTGGAGCGTCCCGGGGCCGGTGCGGGTGCCCTCGATCCGGGCCTGCAGCACCTCGACCGCAGTGCGCGCGATCTCGTCGCGCCCCGAGTCCACGCTGGAGAGGCTGGGGGAGGAGTAGCCCGCCTCGTCGATGTCGTCGAAGCCGATCACCGCCACCTCCTCGGGCACGCGGACCCCCGCCTCCTGGAGCGCGCGGACCGCGCCGAGCGCGAGGGTGTCGTTGAGCGCGAACACGGCGTCGAAGTCGAGCCCGGAGGCGAGCACGCGGCGCATCGCCTCGGCGCCGCCGGAGCGCCGCCACGGGCCCGAGACGCCGATCATCCGCTCGTCGTAGGCGATGCCGGCCTCGGCGAGCGCGGCGCGGTATCCCTCGAGGCGGAGCGACGCCGAGCTGACCGCGGCGTCGGGGTGGGTCCCGAGCGCCACGATCCGGCGCCTTCCGGAGGCGAGCAGGTGCGCGGTGGCCGCGTGCGCCGCCGCCGTGTTCTGCATGGTGACGTGGTCGACCAGCCCGGTGAAGATCCGCTCGCCGAGCAGCACCAGGGGGAAGCCGACCGCGAGCGCGTCCTCGTCGGCGAGGCCCAGCGGGCTGAAGAGCAGCCCGTCGGTGAGCTGCCGGCGCTCGCTCGCCAGCACGCTCCGCTCGCGCTCGGGGTCGCCGCCGGTCTGCTCGATCAGCACCGTCAGCCCGCGCTCGTCGGCGGCGCGCATCACGCTGTCGGCGAGCTCGGCGAAGTAGGGGAGGCTCAGCTCCGGCAGGGCGAGGCCGATCACGCCGGTGCGGCCGCGGCGCAGGCTCCGCGCGGAGAGGTTGGGGCGGTAGCCCAGCTGCGCGATGGCCGCCTGCACCCGGGAGCGGGTGGCCGGGCGCACGTGCGGATAGTCGTTGATCACGTTCGAGACGGTCTTGATCGAGACGTCGGCGGCGCGGGCGACGTCGTGCAGCGTGACGGCCACGGTCCTCCCTCCGCTCGGCCCTCACGCTACCCCGGGGCTCCGCTCCGGCCTGTCGCGGATCGACGCCGGGGCGGCGTGCGGGCGGGGCGCGTCGCCGGAGCAGGACGCGCCCCGCGGCCGATCAGGTGTACCAGCTGGGCTCGGGGACGGTGTCGAGCAGGGCGAAGACGCCGACCTCGCGGCGCTTGTAGGGCAGCGGATCGTGCAGGGAGTGGGTGCGGAGGTTCCGCCAGTAGAGGTCGAGTCCGACCGAGCTCGCGGAGGCGCGGGCGCCGGTCAGCTCGAAGACGCGGGTCGCCGTCGCGAGGCCGTCCTCCACGATCCGCGCCTTGGCCGCGGCGATCCGCACGGCGATCTCGCCGCGGCGCCGAGGCGTCAGCTCCTCGCGCGGAGCGTGCAGCGCGGCCGAGAGCGCGGCCCCCGTCGCGTCGATCAGCGCCTCGTCGGCCCAGAGCCGGGACTGCAGGTCGCCGTATCCCTCGAGCACGTACCACTCGTCGCCGGCGCGCTCCTTGTCGTCGCCGCCGTACGGCCAGGCCCGGGTGCGCTCGCGGGTGTACTGCGCCGCGCGCTCGAGCGCTCCCTGCGCGATGCCGAGGTAGAACTCGGCGAAGACCTGCTGGATGACGGGCACGTTGAGGGTGTTGTAGACGAGCGGACGGTAGACCTTGTCGACGAAGCCGGCCGCCGCCGCCCACGGCACGCGGACGCCGCGGATCTCGACGGAGCCGGACTCGGTGAGGCGCTGGCCGAGGCTGTCCCAGTCGCGGCCGAAGACGATCCCCTCCTGATCGGTGGGCACGATCGCGAAGAGGTGGGTGTCCGTCCCCTCGAGCACCCCCTCGAGCACGGTCAGGTCGCTGACCACGCCGCCGGTCGAGAACGACTTGCGGCCGGTGAAGACCAACTCGTCGCCCTCCTCCCGCACAGTGACGTCGGAGTCGCGCGGGTTCACCGCGCCTCCGTAGAGGAGGTCCCCCTCGGTCGCGAGCTGCTCGACCGCGATGATCTGCTCAGGGGTCCCCACGAGGCGGGCCGCCCAGGCCCAGAGGTAGTGGTAGCCGAGCAGCTGGCCGATCGAGCCGTCGCCGCGCGCGACGGTGCGGACGACGCGGAGGGCGGTGGTCCACTCCTGGGCGCCGCCGCCGTGCTCGGCGGGCCCGAGCAGCGTGACGAGGCCGGCCGCCTTGAGCAGGGCGACCTCGGCGAAGGGGGCGGCGCCGGCGCGGTCGCGCTCGAGGGCGTCGGTCGCGAGCACGGCGGCGACCTCCTCGGCGCGGACGAGCCAGGCGTCGGGGGAGTCGGGCCGGGGGGCGGCCGACCAGTGCTCGGCGGCGGCGCCGATCGGCGTCGCGGCGTCGGCGCCGGTGGTCGTGGGTGCGGTGGTGGTCACGGTGTCCTCGTCTCGTCGGGGGCGGTGTGCAGCGACTGTGCCAGGGGCGAGGTGCTCGGAGCGAGGCGCGTGTCGCCCCGTGTCCGCGTGTGTCCGCGGATGACCGGCGGGCGCCTCTGCACGATTTTGACAATCGTTATCAATAGCCGTTAGCGTGGGGGCACCCGCCCGGCCCCTGACCCAGATCGGCTCACCGTGAAGACCCGCCTCCTCGCCCTCACCGCCCTCCTCGGCGGCACCGCGCTCGCCCTGAGCGGCTGCTCCGGAGCGGGCAGCGCCTCCGACAGCTCCTCCGCCGCCGCCGCGGGCGGGCCCGTGAAGGTCGTCGCGTCGACGAACGTCTACGGCGACCTCGTCTCGAGCATCGGCGGCGACCTGGTCGAGGTGACCAGCATCATCGACAGCCCGGACAAGGACCCGCACGAGTACGAGGCCACCGCCCGCGACCAGCTCGCCGTGTCCGGCGCGACCCTCGTGATCGAGAACGGCGGCGGCTACGACCACTTCCTCGACACCATGATCAGCGCGGCCGGCACCGAGGCCCCCGTCATCACGGCCACCGTGATCGCCGGCCTGGAGGACGTCCACGACCACGCGGAGGAGGAGGAGTCGGAGGGCGGGCACGAGCACGCGGAGTTCAACGAGCACGTCTGGTACGACCTCTCGGTGATGAAGGAGGTCGCGGGGCGGATCGGCGACGAGCTCGCCGCGCTCGACCCCGACAACGCCTCCGCCTACTCCGCCAATCTCGCCACCCTCGACGAGGGGCTCGACGCCCTGATCGCCCGCGAGGGCGAGCTGAAGGGCGCGCTCTCCGGCCGCTCCATCGCGATCACCGAGCCCGTCCCGCTGTACATGACCGATGCGCTCGGCCTGACCGACGCGACTCCCGAGGCCTTCAGCGAGGCGGTCGAGGAGGGCACCGACGTCCCCGCGACCACGCTCCAGGAGACGCTGGCGCTGTTCTCCGGCGAGGCCGTCGACGCGCTGATCTACAACGAGCAGACCGAGGGCGCGCAGACGGACGCGGTGCTCGACGCCGCGAAGGCCGCCGGGATCCCGGCCGTCCCCGTCACCGAGACGCTGCCCGAGGGCGACGACTACACCGGCTGGATGACCGCCAACCTCGACGCGATCGAGGGAGCCCTCTCCCAGTGAGCCACGACTCCCCGACCAGGCCCGTCTCCCCGGAGGCGGGCCCTTCGGCGTCCGTGCTGCGGCTGCGCGGCGCCGGCCTCCGCTTCGGCGACCGCGAGCTGTGGAGCGGCGTCGACCTCGACGTGCGCGCCGGCGAGTTCGTCGCGGTGCTCGGCGCGAACGGCTCCGGCAAGACGAGCCTTCTGCGCGCGGTGCTCGGCCAGCAGCAGCTGAGCGCGGGGGAGCTGCAGGTGCTCGGCGAGCCCGTGCACCGCGGCAACCGGCGCATCGGCTACATCCCGCAGCAGAAGCTCGCCGACGAGGGCACGCCGCTGCGCGCGCGCGATCTGCTCGGGCTCGGGATCGACGGCCACCGGTTCGGCCTGCCCCTGCCCTCCCGCTCCCGGCGCGCGGCCGTCGACGCGCTGCTCGAGGCCGTCGGCGCCACCGCCTTCGCCGACGCCCCCATCGGCAGCCTGTCCGGCGGCGAGCAGCAGCGCGTCCGCGTCGGCCAGGCGCTCGCGGGCGACCCGGCGCTCCTGCTCTGCGACGAGCCGCTGATCGCGCTCGACCTCGCCCACCAGCGAGCGGTCAGCGAGCTGATCGACCGGCACCGCCGCGAGCGGAACCTCGGCGTCCTCTTCGTCACGCACGACGTGAATCCGGTGCTCGGCATGGTGGACCGCGTGCTCTACCTCGCCGGCGGCCGGTTCCGGATCGGCACCCCCGACGAGGTCCTGCGCTCGGAGGTGCTCAGCGAGCTCTACGACGCACCCGTCGACGTGATCCGCGCCCGGGGCCGGGTCATCGTGGTCGGCGCCCCCGACCACTCGCACGTGCACGAGCACGAGGAGGGGCAGTCGTGACGGACGTCTGGTCGGAGATCTTCGACTTCTCCGACTACGGAGCGCTGCTGTCGCTCCTGATGAACTCGGTGATCGCCGGCGCGGTCCTCGGAGTGGTCGGCGGGCTCATCGGCGTCTTCGTGATGTCGCGCGACATGGCCTTCGCGGTCCACGGCATCAGCGAGCTCTCGTTCGCGGGGGCCTCCGCGGGGCTGCTGCTGGGCGTCGGCGTCGTCGAGGGATCGATCGTCGGCTCGCTGATCGCGGCGGTCCTGATCGGCGTGCTCGGCTCGCGCGCCCGCGACCGCAACTCGATCATCGCGGTGCTGATGCCGTTCGGACTCGGCATCGGCATCCTCTGCCTGGCCCTCTACCCGGGCCGCAGCGCGAACAAGTTCGGCCTGCTCACGGGTCAGATCGTCGCGGTCGACGACCCGCAGCTCGGGTGGCTGATCGGCATCTCGGTGGTCGTCCTCGTCGGTCTCGCGCTGATCTGGCGCCCCCTCACCTTCGCGAGCGTCGACGCCGACGTGGCGGCCGCGCGCGGCATCCCCACCCGGGCGCTCTCGATCGCGTTCATGCTCCTGCTCGGCCTCGCGGTCGCCGTCTCGGTGCAGATCGTCGGCTCGCTGCTCGTGCTCGCGATCCTGGTGACGCCGGCGGCCGCGGCGCTGCGCCTCTCCGCCTCGCCGGTGGTCGTGCCGCTGCTGAGCGTGCTCTTCGCCGTCGGCGCGCTGGTGGGCGGCATCCTGCTCGCGCTGGGCGGATCGATCCCGATCAGCCCCTACGTGACGACGATCTCGTTCGCGATCTACGCGGTCTGCCGGATCATCGGCCGCAAGGGCGTCCGGCGCTCCCGGCTCGCCGTCGGCGGGGGGCGGTAGCGTGGCCCGGGTCGTGCGGAGTGGAGGTGGTCCAGTGGTCAAGCGCAACACGTGGCAGCGAGAGGCGGTGCGCGAGGCCCTCGGGCGTCGCGAGGACTTCGTCAGCGCCCAGGGCCTGCACAGCGCGCTGCACGCCTCCGGCTCGCCGATCGGGCTCGCGACGGTCTACCGCGCGCTCTCGGACCTGGCCGTGGAGGGCGAGGCCGACTCGCTGCAGTCGCCCGAGGGCGAGAGCCTCTACCGCGCCTGCACGCCGGGGACGCACCACCACCACCTGATCTGCCGCCGCTGCGGGCTGACGGTCGAGATCGCGGCCGACGAGGTCGAGGAGTGGGCGCGCTCGGTCGCGTCGCAGAACGGATTCACGGACGCGCACCACGTCGTGGACGTCTTCGGGCTCTGCGCGGCCTGCACCACGGAGCTCGCCGAGGCCTGAGGCCGGTCCGGCCGGGAGCCCGTCCGCGGGCGACCGTCGATCCTGGTCCGGCTCAAGCCGGGAGGAACACCCCGATCGACCGGTCCTTCACCACGGAGCCGGCGGGCAGCACCCGTCCGCTCATCGCGAGGTAGACGCCCGGCGGCAGCAGCTGCACGGCGGCCACCGCGGTGCCGAGGTTGAACGCGGCGTCGCTGTCGAGCATCCGTGCGGGCTGCATCGCGCCGGTGAGGACGACCACCCGATCGCGGACGACGCCGAGGGCCTCGGCCGTCGCGGTCATCGTGTCGGTGCCGTGGGTGAGGACGATCCGGTCCTCCTCGGCGGCGAGCACCCGCTCGCGGATGAGGGCCCGATCGGCGTCGTCGAGCTCGAGGCTGTCCTTGGCGAGGACCTCCTCGACGCGGAACTCGAGCGTGGTGAGCACCGGGGCGAGCAGGCGCGGCACCATCGGGGCGCCGATCTCGAGCTCGCCCGCGAGCGAGTACTCCTTGTCGACGGTGCCACCGGTGGTGAGGACGAGGATGCGGTCAGTCACGCGATCAGACTAGGCGCCGCCTCCGACACCGGCACGTTCGTGCGCAGTGGCCGCGCCACGGCGGCGGCGGCGGCCCGCATCGGGAACGATGGAGCGCATGACATCCTCCTCCCCGTCCCTCCTCCGCACCGGCGCCAAGGTGCTCCTCGGCTCCGCCCTCCTCTTCGCGGGGGTGAGCCACCTCACCCGCAAGCGGGAGGAGTTCCAGGCGCAGGTGCCCGAGTGGGTGCCGCTGGACAAGGACGCGGTCGTGCTCGCCTCGGGCGTGGTCGAGATCGGGCTCGGCGCCTCCCTGGTGCTCGCGCGCCGCCGGGCGCCGCTGGTCGGAGCCGTGGCCGCCGCCTTCTTCACCGCGATCTTCCCGGGCAACGTCTCGCAGTGGGTGACGCGGACGAGCGCCTTCGGCCTCGACACCGACCGCAAGCGCGCCGTGCGCCTCGCGTTCCAGCCGCTGCTGGTGGCGTGGGCGCTCTGGTCGACCCGGCGTCCGCGGGGCTGATCCCACTCGGCGGGCGGCACGGAACCGGCCGCGAGCGCGTGCCGTCCGCCGCCGGCCGCGGAGGATTCCCTTCAGACGCCCTGCTGCGCCTCGGCCAGCAGCGGCGCGAGCAGCTCCTCGATCCGGCGCCGCGCCCCCTCGGCGTCACCCGCGGCGATCGCCTCGACCAGCTCGGCGTGCTGGCGGGCGTGCACGTCCTCCTCGCCGACGACGTCCTCCTCCAGTACCGACTCGAACATGCCGGTGAGGCCGTCGTAGAGCTCGACGAACAGGTCGTTGTGAGTCGCGACGACGACGGCCCGGTGCAGCGCGGTGTCGGCGGCGATCCGCTCGGCGAGCTCCGGAGCCTCCCACGAGCGGGCCCGGCGGGCCAGCAGGGCGCGGAGGGAGGCGACGTCCTCCCCGGTGCGGCGCTCGGCCGCCAGCGCGGCCGTCGCCCCGTCGATCGCGAACCGCAGCTCGAGGCCCTCCCGGCGGGCGGCGCTCGGGATGCGGCGGCGCAGCGACTCGGCGAGCTGCGAGCGCGCGGTGACGAACGTGCCGCGCCCCTGCTCCCGCCGCACGAGGCCCGCCTGCACGAGGGCCTGGACGGCCTCGCGGACGGAGTTGCGTCCGGCGCCGGTCCAGCGGGCGAGCTCGGCTTCCACCGGGATCCGCTCGCCGACGGCCCAGCGGCCCGAGCGGATCTCCTCGTGGAACAGCGCCGTGACGTGGTCGATCACGCTCTCGCGCTGGAACGGCGCCGCGGGGCTAGACTCGCCAGGATTCATCCCATCATCCTATCTCTCGGGGACTCCATGACCGCAGCACCGACGCTCCGCGCCACCGCCCTCCTGGCCCTCGCCGCCATCGCGATCACCGCGCTGAACCTCCGCACCGCCGTCACCGGCTTCAGCCCGCTGCTCGACACGATCGGCGCCGATCTCGGCTTCGGGCCCTCGCTCTACGGGGCGCTGGGGACGATCGTCACCGCCTCCTTCGCCGTCTTCGGCTTCGTCGCCGCGGCCGTCTCGCGCCGGATCGGCCTGGAGCGCACGCTCGCGATCGCGACGCTGGTGACCACACTGGGCATCGCCCTCCGCGCGCTCAGCCCGAGCCCGGTCGCTCTGGTGCTCTCGACCGTCGTCGCCTTCGCGGGCGTGGGCACCACGAACGTGCTCATCGTGCCGATCGTGAAGCGGTACTTCGCCGAGCGGATCAAGACGGTCAGCTCGCTCTACCTGGCGCTGCTGCAGGTGGGCCAGTTCGTCGCTCCGCTGGTCGCGGTGCCGCTGGCCTCGACGGCGGGGTGGCGCTGGGCGATCGGGATCTGGGCCGTGATGACGGCCGCGGCCTGCCTGCTCTGGGCGGCGCTCGCGGCCCGCGGAGGAGGCGGGGCGGCTCCGGCCGCCGCCGGCGGCCGCGTGGACGGGGCCTGGCGCACGCCGCTGCTCTGGGCGATGGTGCTGATGCTCGGGATGACCGGTCTGCACACCTACGGGATCATCACCTGGCTGCCGACGATCCTCGTCGACGCGGGCGCGGATCCGGCGCAGGGCGGTGCGCTGCTGGCGCTGTTCTCGGTGTTCGGCCTCGCCGCCGCCTTCGTGGTGCCGCCGCTGACGCTGGGGATGCGCAACCCGGTCGTGGTCGTGGTGGTGTGCTGCGCGCTGCTCGCCGTCGGATACGCCGGCCTCGTCGTCGCTCCGCTGGAGGGTGCCGTGGCGTGGGTGGTCTGCCTCGGGCTCGGCGTCAGCACGTTCCCGATGACGCTGACGCTCGTGAACGCGCGGACGCGGACGACCACCGGCTCCTCGACCCTCTCCGGCGCCACGCAGGGGCTCGGCTACGGGCTCGCCTGCCTCGGTCCGCTGCTGATCGGCGTGCTCTACGAGGCGCAGGGGGACTGGAGCGGCGCGTACGCGCTGCTGTTCGCCGGAGTGGCGGTGCTGCTGGTCGGCGGGATCGTCGCGTGCCGTCCGCGGTTCCTCGAGGACGAGGCGGCGCTCCGCCGGGCCTGAGCGGCGGCGCTCAGCGCGACGCGGCCGGAGCGAGCGCGGAGACGATCCGCCCCAGCCCGAAGCGCCAGGCGCTCTCCACGTCGCCGCCGAGGGTGAAGGCGCCGGTGATCTCCATCCCGATGAACCCCGTCGCCCAGGCGGTCAGCGTGCGCGCCGCCTCGAGGGCGTCCTCCTCGCCCGCCAGCTGCGCGGTGAGTTCCAGCAGGCGGGCGCTCGCCGCGTCGCGGTACTCCTGGGCGGCGACGGGCGTGCCGGGAGCGGGGGCCATCACGAGGAGGAACGCGGCCGGCCGGTCTCTGGCCGGAGCTCCTGGCCGAGCTGCGCGCGATGGGCCGCACCCTCGACGACGTGCGCGGCGTCGTGCTGACCCACGGCGACTCCGACCACGTGGGCTTCGCCGAGCGCTTGCGCCGCGACCACGGCGTGCCGGTCCACGTGCACGCCGCCGACGCCGAGCGGGCGAAGGGCGGGGCGAAGCCGAGGACCGCGACACCGCGGCTGCGCGTCCTGCCGCTCCTCGGCTTCGCGGCCTACGCGCTGCGGAAGGGCATCGCGACGGTCCCGCCGCTCACCGAGGTCGTCGAAGTGCACGACGGGCAGACGCTCGACCTGCCGGGCGCTCCCCGCGTGATCGCGCTCCCGGGTCACTCCCCGGGGAGCATCGCCGTGCACGTGCCGCTGGCCGACGCGGTCTTCGTCGGCGACGGGCTGACCACCCGCCACGTGCTCACCGGCCGCACGGGTCCGCAGCCCGCGCCCTTCACCGACGAGCCGGAGCAGGCGCTCGCGTCGCTCCGGGCGCTCCTGCCCACCGGGGCGCGTTGGGTGGTGCCGGGCCACGGAGCGCCGTGGAGCGGCGGGATCGAGGCGGCGGTCCGGCTGGTCGAGAGCGCCTGAGGCACGGAGCCGCTCAGGAGGCGGGGACGAGCTTCCAGCGGTCGGCGAGGATCTCGAGGCCCTTGTCGAAGGTCGCCGACCACGCCGTGACGTCGTGGGCGCTGTCCGGCACCTCGAGGTAGGTGGCGCTCATGCCGGCGGCGACGGCCGCGGCGTAGACGGTCTTCGCCCCGGGGAGGAACGAGGTGTCCTCGGCGCCGACGCCGAAGATCGCGACCGTGCCGGTGTAGGGGGCGTTCGCCGCGAGGACGTTCACCGGCTTCGCGGCCTCGTAGGCGGCCTGGTCGCCGCCGAACCCCTGCGCGACCGTCGCCGCCTCGCTGCCGAGGGTCGGCGCGAGCTCGCCCGAGGCGTCGACGATGTTGCCGAAGAGCGACGGGTGGCCGGCGCCGAGCTGGATCGAGCAGGTCCCGCCCTGCGAGAGGCCGCCGATCGCCCAGTGCTGCGCGTCGCCGAGCACCGGCAGGTTGGCGCGGATCCAGTTCGGGACGTCGACGGTGAGGTAGGTGGCCGACTTCCCGAGCGGCGAGTCGACGCACATCGGGTTCCTGTCCGGATCGCCCAGCTGGTCGGGCGACACGACGATCGGCGCGAGGCCGGCGTGCGCGGCGGCGTAGGCGTCGAGGGTCTGCTGGAACTTCTCGGTCGAGAGCGGATCGGAGGGCGACCCCGGCTGCCCCGAGAGCATGATCATCACCGGCAGCAGCGGCGGGGTCGCGGTGAGGGCCGCGGGCGGGAGGTAGACGACGGCGTCGCGGGCCGGGAAGCCCGACGCGGTGGCGGGGATGGCGACTGTCGAGACCGAGCCGACGGCGGGCATCCCGGCCGGGGCGGTCCAGGTCGCGAGGTCCGAGTGCGGTCCGTCCGCGGCGGCGACCGGCACGGAGGAGTCGGAGTACGCGCTGATCCCGAGCGCGCTGCGCACCGTGGGGTACTGGCCGAAGTCGATGTTGACGGTCATCGCGGCCGCCGCGACGACGAGCACTCCGGCGGCGAGCGACGCGAGCACTCCCCGCGCGCGCCGGCGGGCGATCGCGTGGCCGAGGACGACCAGCGCGACGCCCAGCCCGCCGATCCCGAGGCCGATCGCGACCCGGGTGACCGGCGTGAAGTCGACGCCGAACGGGCCGTCGGGCCCGTCGACGAGGGCGGCCAGGGCGGCGCCGCCGATCAGGCCCAGGAGGAGGACCGCGACGGCGATCCCGCCGCGCCGGGAGCGCCCGCGGCGGGGAGCGCGGACGTGGGCGGCGAGCAGGAGGAGGAGCGCTCCGATCGCGAGCACGTAGACGGCGACGACGAGGGGGCCGGAGACGAGGCTCAGGTCGAGGAGAGAGGTCATGCGTCGATCCGGTCGGAGGGTGCTCGGGCGGGCGTCAGTCTGGCGGCGGTCTCTGGAGGAGAGCCGGGAGCTGTCGGGAGCGATTCTCCTCCCCGGGCGCGGATCCACCGAGCTCTCCACCGATCAGGCGCAACCCCGCGCGCCGCGCCGCCGCTCCCGCCTAGCGTGGGACTCCCGACGCACACCGCGCCCTCACGAAGGAGCCCGCACCATGACGCAGCACCCCCGCCTCGAGACCTCCTCCCGCGAGGCCCGCGCATGAGCCGCGGAGTCGCCGTCGTCACGGGCGGCACGGCCGGGCTCGGACGCGCCACGGTCCGCGAGCTCGCCTCCCGCGGCTGGGACGTCGCCGTGCTGGCGCGCGGCGAGGACGGACTGGCGGCCACGGTCGCCGAGATCGAGCAGAAGGGCCGGCGCGGGCTGGGCATCCCGACCGACGTGGCCGACCGCGAGGCCGTCGAGTCGGCGGCCGACCGGGTCGAGGCCGAGCTCGGCCCGATCGAGCTGTGGGTCAACGACGCGATGGTCGGCGTCTTCGGCGAGTTCCTCTCGACCGAGCCCGCCGACTTCGAGCGCGCCGTGGGCGTCAACTTCTTCGGCTTCGTCAACGGCACCCGCGCAGCCCTCTCCCGGATGACCCCGCGCGACCGCGGGCACGTCATCCAGGTCGGCTCCGCCCTCGCGCACCGGGGCATCCCGCTGCAGGCCGCGTACTGCGCCTCCAAGTTCGGAGCCCGAGGCTTCACCGAGGCCGTCACCGCGGAGCTGCTGCACGCGAAGAGCCGCGTGCGCCTGTCCGAGGTCGACATGCCGGCGCTCAACACCATCCAGTTCAACTGGGTGAAGTCGCAGCTGCCGCACCACCCGCAGCCCGTGCCGCCGATCTACGAGCCCGAGGTGGGCGCGATCGCGATCGCCGACGTGGCCGACAAGCCGCGCCGCCGCACCTGGGTCGGCGAGCCGACCGCGGGCACCATCCTCGGCGACCGCTTCGCCGGGCGCTTCATGGACTGGTACCTCGCCCGCAGCGCCTTCGACGGTCAGCAGGCCCCCGACAAGACGGAGCCGATGCTCCCGAACAACGTGTATGAGCCGGTCCCCGGCGATCACGGCGCCCGCGGCCTCTTCAGCGACCGCGCGCACACCATGACGCCCCAGATCTGGATGATCCGCCACCGCGCCCTGAGCTACGCGGGGGCCGCCGCGGCCCTCGCCGCCGGCGCCGCGGGCGTCGTCTCGGCCCTGCGGAGGAAGTGACCGTGGTCGACGCCGTCGTCATCGGGGCGGGGCCCAACGGCCTCGCCGCCGCGGTCACGCTCGCGCGGGCCGGGCTCTCGGTCACCGTGCTCGAGCGCAACGAGACGATCGGCGGCGGCGCGCGCACGGCGGAGCTGACGCTGCCCGGGTTCCACCACGACGTCTGCTCGGCGGTGCACCCGATGGCGCTCGCGTCCGGCTTCTTCCGCGCCTTCGGGCTCGACCGGCGCATCGAGCTGGTCGTCCCCGAGATCTCGTACGCGCATCCGCTCGACGGCGGCCGCGCGGGCATCGCCTACCGCGACCTCGACCGCACGGCCGAGGCGCTGGGCCGCGACGGAGCGGCGTGGCGCTCCCTGATGGGACCTCTCTCCGAGCGGGCCGACCGCGTCGCGGGCTTCACCAACGACGCACTGCTGCGGATCCCGACGGACCCGAGCGTGCTGATCCGCTTCGGCCTGCGGGTGCTCGAGCAGGGCACCCCGGTGTGGAACCTGCGCTTCCGCGAGGACGTCGCCCCGGCGATGTTCTCCGGGGTCGCCGCGCACTCGATCCGCCCGATGCCGAGCCCGTCGACGGCCGCGGCCGCCCTGGCGCTCGGCGCCTACGCCCACGCGCGCGGTTGGCCGGTGCCGATCGGAGGCAGCCAGTCGATCGTCGACGCGCTCGCCGACGACCTCCGGGCGCACGGCGGCACCATCGAGACCGGCGTCGAGGTGACCTCGCTCTCGGAGCTGCCCCCGGCCCGCGCCGTGCTCGTCGACGGCACGCCGACGGCGCTGCTCGCGATGGCGGGGGACCGGCTGCCCCCGGCGTACGCGGCGGCCCTCCAGCGCTTCCGCTACGGCAACGGCGTGGCCAAGGTCGACTTCGCCCTCGACGGGCCGGTGCCGTGGACGAACCCGCAGCTCGCCGGCGCGGGCACGCTGCACGTCGGCGGGAGCCGCGCCGAGATCGCGGCCGCCGAGCGCGACGTGAAGCGCGGCCGGCACAGCCGCAGCCCCTACGTGCTGGTGGCGCAGCCCTCGATCGCCGATCCGACCCGGGCACCCGAGGGCAAGCACGTCCTCTGGGCGTACACGCACGTCCCCCGGTACTCGCCCGCCGACCAGCAGGAGGCGATCACCGCCCAGATCGAGCGCTTCGCCCCCGGGTTCCGCGACCGCGTGATCGGCGCCTCCTCGATGACCGCCCGCGACATGCAGGCCTACAACCCGAACTACCTGGGCGGGGACATCGCTGCCGGAGCCGCGAGCGTCGCGCAGCTGCTCTCGCGCCCGGTCCCCACGACCGACCCGTGGCGGACGCCCGCGAAGGGGCTCTACCTCTGCTCCTCGTCCACCCCGCCCGGGCCGGGCGTGCACGGCATGGCCGGCTGGCACGCCGCCCGCAGCGCGCTGCGGCACGAGTTCGGGGTGCGCGAGTCGCCCGACCTGTCGCCGGAGGCGCGCCCGGCCTGAGCCGCCGCCGTTGCGCTGCGCCCGTCGCCGCCCCCGGCCTGCCAGTCTGAGGGACGGCGCCGCCACGCGCCCCACCACCACTCGAAGGAGCCCGCGATGTCCCGCACCACCCGCGTCGTCCACTGCCCGCCCGAGTCCGTCTTCGCGGTGCTCGCCTCCGGCTGGCTGTTCCCGAGCTGGGTCGTCGGCGCGTCGCGGATGCGGAAGGTCGACGCCGACTTCCCGCACGTGGGCTCGCAGCTGCACCACTCCTTCGGCCTCTGGCCGCTCGTGATCGACGACCGCACCACGGTTCTCGAGTGGGACCCGCCGCGCCGGATGGTCATCCAGGCCGCCGGCTGGCCGCTCGGCGAGGCCCGGGTGCGCGTCGAGGTCGAGCCGCACGCGCGCGGCGCGAAGGTGCGGATGCACGAGGCGCCCGTGAAGGGCCCGGGCACGCTCGTCCCGAAGCCGCTGATGCACTCGTTCCTCTGGATCCGCAACCGCGAGGCCGTGCGCCGGCTCGCCCACATGGCCGAGGCGGGAGCCGCGGGCCGCACGCTCGCGCCCGCCTCGCTCCCCTCGCCCGCCGACCGCGCCGGGATCGACCGGCCGAAGCACGTCTGGGCGCGCCTGACCGGAGCGATCGGGTCGATCGCGGTCGGGACGCTCGTGGTCCGCGGCGTCCTCGCGGCCGTGCGGCGCGCCCGGAGCTGACGGGCCCGGACCCGACGGCGCCCGGAGTCGGCGGCGCCCCGGAGACGACGGCGCCCGGGTCGGACGCCGCTCGGCTCGGACGCCGCCCGAGTCAGACGATCCGCTCGACCAGCCGCACGTGCTGCACCGCGACGCGCTTCGGCTCGCCCGCGAAGGCGGCGTCGCGCTCGGGCGAGGCCAGGTACGCCCGCTCGACCTCGGCGAACGCGTCGGCGTCGCCGGCCGTGCTGACCGCCCAGACGAACTCGTTCACCTCGCGGTCGGCGTAGGCGAACTCGATCCGGAAGCCGTGGGCCTCGCGCGCCGGCACGATCCGCTCGGGGAACCAGGCGAGGAAGTCGTCCATCACCCCGTCCATCAGCTCGTAGCGTCGGAGTTGGATCGTCCTGGTCTCGGCTGCAGCGCTCATGCTGCGACGGTACCCGCCCGGCGGCCGCGCCGTCGCCGCGCTACGCTCGCCGCCGACAGCCCCACGACGAGGAGGACAGCACGGACCCCCGCCACCGCTCCCTCGCGCTGCTCGTCGCCGGCTGCTTCTTCATGGAGAACCTCGACGCCACGATCGTGACGACCGCCGCGCCCGCGATCGCCGCCGACCTGGGCGTCGACTCCGCCGCGGTCTCGATCACCGTCACCGCGTTCCTCCTCACCGTCGCCGTCCTCATCCCGGCCTCGGGCTGGCTCAGCGAGCGCTTCGGCGTGCGCCGCGTCTTCACCACCGCGATCGCCGTCTTCACCCTCGCCTCCCTGCTCTGCGCGCTCAGCCCCACGCTGCCGCTTCTGGTCGGCGCCCGGGTCCTGCAGGGCGTCGGCGGCGCGCTGATGGTGCCGGTCGGCCGGCTCGCGGTGCTGCGGGCGACTCCGCGGGAGGGGATCATCCACGCCATCGCGATCCTGGTCTGGCCGGGACTGGTCGCCCCCGTGATCGCGCCGTTCCTCGGCGGGCTGCTCACCACCGTCGCCTCCTGGCACTGGATCTTCCTGATCAACCTGCCCCTCGGGGTCGTCGCGTTCGCGATCGCGCGCCGGATCGTCCCCGCCACCTCCGAGAGCGCGCCGACCCCGCTCGACGTCACGGGGCTGGTGCTCGTCGCGGTCGGGCTCGGCGCGCTGGTCGGAGCGGCGGGGCTCCTCACCGGCTTCGAGCTGGACGGGCGGGCGGTGGCGCCGCTGCTCGTCGGCGCGGTCGTGACGGCGCTCGCCGTGCGGCACCTGCGCCGCGCCGAGCATCCGCTCGTGCGGCTCGACGCCTTCCGCTTCCGCACCTTCCGGGTCGCCAACGCGAGCGGATCGCTCTACCGGGCGACCGTGAACGCGGTGCCGTTCCTGCTCCCGCTGCTGTTCCAGGACGCGTTCGGCTGGAGCCCGGTGCAGGCCGGCTCCGTGGTGCTGGCGCTCTTCGCCGGCAACCTGGCGATCAAGCCGGCCACGACTCCGCTGCTGCGGCGCCTCGGCTTCCGCGGGGTGCTGGTGGCGGCGAGCGCGGTCGGGGCGGCGTGCATGGCGGCGATGGCGTTCCTCGAGCCGGCGACTCCGGTGGCGCTCGTGGTGGCGCTGCTGGTGCTGAGCGGAGTGGCCCGCTCGGCGGGCTTCACGGCCTACAACACCGTCACGTTCGCCGAGGTCCCGCAGGAGGGGATGTCGGGCGCGAACACCCTCAACGCCACCACGCAGCAGATCGCGGCCGGCCTCGGAGTCGCGGTGGGCGCGGTGGCGCTCGCCGTCGGCACCGCGATCGGGCCCGGCCTCGTCCCGTACCGCGTCGCCTTCCTCGCCCTCGCGGTGCTGACCCTCGTGCCGCTCGCCGCCGCCGCCCGGCTCCCGCGCGACTCCGGGAGCGCCCTCACCGCCTGACCCGCGCGGGCGTCAGGCGAGGCCGAGCGCGATGCCGTCGAGGATGTCGTGCGCGGTCGAGCGGACCCGGTCGACGCCCGGCGACGCCTCGTGGACCGCGCGGAGGACCTCGCCCCAGACCAGCGCTCCGGCCGCCAGCACGTCCTCGCGCCCCGGGCGGACCCAGGGGAGGGCCGCCGTCCCCTCCGGAGACAGCGCGGCGAGCTCGTCGCAGGCGGCGAGGACGTCGGAGAGGGGGAGGGACGTCTCGAGCGCGGCGCGGTCGGTGCTGCGGAGGACGTGCGCGGTGATCGTGAGCACGGTCGCGGCGACGCCGACGACGCTCCGGGCCTGCGAGAGGTCGACGGAGGAGGCGGCCAGCGCGGCGCCCACGTCCGCCCGCATCGCCGCGCGCTCGCCCTCCGTCGGTTCGGCGGCCCGGCGGTGGCGCTCGGTCAGGCGGACGCTGCCGACGTCCATCGAGTGCGCCTGCTCCGGCTCCGCTCCGCCGAGCACGAGCTCGGTCGAGCCGCCGCCGAGGTCGACGACCAGCACGGGCCGGGCGGAGTCGACGGCCGAGACCGCGCCGCGGAAGGAGAGCCGCGCCTCCTCCTCGCCGGAGATCGTCTCCGGGGTGACGCCGAGGATCCGCTCGACGGCGGCGAGGAAGTCCTCGCGGTCGGCCGCGTCGCGGGTGGCCGAGGTGGCGACGAAGCGGAGGCGCTCGGCGCCGGCCTCCTGTGCGGCGGCCGCGTACTCGCGGGTGACGGCGAGGGTCCGTTCGAGCGCGGCCGGGTCGAAGCGGCCGGTGCGGTCGACCCCGCGGCCCAGCCGCACGAGCTCGGTGCGGCGCTGGACGTCCCGGAGGCGCCCGCCCTCCACGTCGGCGATCAGCAGGCGGAGGGAGTTGGTGCCGCAGTCGAGCGCCGCGACGCGCGTGAGGGAGGACATCCGCCCATTCTGCCCGCGCGGCCCGGGCCGGAGGCGGGCGATAGCCTGGGGGGAGAGACGAAGGAGCCGCCCGTGCACGAACACCACGTCCGCGTCCACCGCAGCGACGAGGAGCTCCCGCGACACGGGCAGCTCGCCCACGCGCTCGCCGAGGTCGCCGCCGATCCGGTCGAGATCGACGACGAGGTCGCCGAGATGGTGGTCAACCGGGTCATCGACAACGCCGCCGTCGCCACCGCGTCGCTCCTGCGCCGCCCGGTCGTCGCCGCCCGCGCGCAGGCTCTCGCGCACCCCGCCTCCATCGGCGGCCAGGGCTCGGTCGTCCTCGGCGTCGACCCGGCCCGCCGGGTCTCGCCCGAGTGGGCGGCCTGGGCCAACGGAGTCGCCGTGCGCGAGCTCGACTACCACGACACGTTCCTGGCGGCCGAGTACTCGCACCCGGGCGACAACATCCCTCCGCTGATCGCCGTCGCCCAGCACGCGGGCATCGGCGGGGCGCAGCTCGTCCGCGGCATCGTCACCGGCTACGAGGTCCAGGTGGACCTGGTGCGCGCGATCAGCCTGCACCGGCACAAGATCGACCACGTGGCGCACCTCGGCCCCTCGGCCGCCGCCGGGATCGGCACGCTGCTCGGCCTCGACGTCGCGACGATCGAGCAGGCCGTCGCGCAGGCCCTGCACACGACGACCGCCACGCGGCAGTCGCGCAAGGGCGAGATCTCGAGCTGGAAGGCGTACGCGCCGGCCTTCGCGGGGAAGATGGCGATCGAGGCGGTCGACCGGGCGATGCGCGGCGAGACCAGTCCGTCGCCGATCTACGAGGGCGAGGACGGCGTCATCGCCTGGATGCTCGACGGCGCCGACGCGAGCTACGACGTCCCGCTCCCCGACCGCGGCGAGGCCAAGCGCGCGATCCTCGACACGTACACGAAGGAGCACTCGGCCGAGTACCAGGCGCAGGCGCTGATCGACCTCGCCCGCCGCCTGCACCGCACGCACCCCGAGGCCGCCGATCCCGAGCGCGTCGAGCGGATCGTCCTGCACACCTCGCACCACACGCACTTCGTGATCGGCTCGGGCGCGAACGACCCGCAGAAGTACGACCCGGCCGCGTCCCGCGAGACGCTGGACCACTCCGTGCCGTACATCTTCACGGTGGCGCTGCAGGACGGCGCCTGGCACCACGTGCACAGCTACGCCCCCGAGCGGGCCGCCCGCGCCGACACCATCGCGCTCTGGCACCGGGTCACGACGCAGGAGGACGCGGAGTGGACGCGCCGCTACCACTCCACCGATCCGGGCGAGAAGGCGTTCGGCGCGCGCGTCGAGATCCTGATGACGGACGGCACGACGATCGTCGACGAGATCGCGGTGGCGGACGCGCATCCGCTGGGCGCGCATCCGTTCAGCCGCGAGCAGTACGTGTCGAAGTTCCGCACGCTCGCCGCCGACGTGCTCGAGGAGTCCGAGATCGAGCGCTTCCTCGACCTCGCGCAGCGCCTGCCCGAGCTGACCCCGGAGGAGGTCGGCCGCTTCAGCGTGATCGCCGCTCCCGGCGTCCTCGCCTCGATCGAGCCCCCGCGCGGCCTGTTCTGATCCCGCCGCGGGAGGGTCGTCCGCACGCACGGTGACGCGCGCACGGACGGCCTCCCGCGGCGGGGAGCGCCGTCGTCAGGCGGTCTGCTCGGCGACCCAGTCCTGGATCTCGGCGATGAAGCGCCGGCGCGAGAAGACCCGGCTCCGGGCCCGGAAGGCGTCGACGTCGAGCGCGAGCGCACGGCGCAGCAGGTCGCTCCAGTCCGGATCGCCCTCGAGGTCGGCGATGACGCCCCCGCCGGCGAGGGACACGCTCTCGCGCACTCCGCCGATGTCGGTCCCGATGACCGGCGTCCCGCAGGCCATCGCCTCGACGGGCATGATCCCGAAGTCCTCGACGGCGGGGAAGACGTACACGAGCGCCTGCGCGTAGAGCGCGCGGATCAGCTGGTCGGAGGGCGAGATGACGAAGGTCACGTCGGCCCGGATCTCCTCGGCGTAGGCGCGGAGCCGCGCCTCCCAGGGGCCGTGCCCGGCGATGACGACCGGCAGCCCGGTGCGAGCTCCGGCGTCCATGACCTTCTCGAGGCGCTTGTAGGGGACGAACCGCGAGGCGCCCAGGATGAACGGCCGCGCGAGCGAGTCGAGGAGGCGCAGCTCGTCGTCGTCGAGCGGGGAGCGCCAGTCGGTGATCGTCGAGAGCAGCTCGGTGTTCACCGGCGGGTAGATGACCCTCGACGGCTGGTGCCACGCGTCGCGCACCCGCTGCCCGGTGAAGAGGCTGTTCACCGCGATGGAGGAGGCCTCGGCGGCGCGGAGGCGGTCGATCGGCTTGAGGAGCAGGCTCGCGGTGCGGGCGGCGAGGCTGCTGCCGCGGCCGTCGCGGTCGGGCTCCCAGATGTAGCGGGCCGGGGTGTGCGCGTAGACGAGCTTGCGGGTCGGTCCGCTGGTGCGGACGTGGTGGGCGAAGAGGTGCGAGCTGACCAGCACCCACTCGCGGGAGGCGCCGACCGGGAGCCGCCACGTGGGCAGCATCGCCGGCAGGGCGAGGACCTTGTGGCGGCGCAGCGGCGTGCGCGCCAGCCAGGACTCCGAGACGGGCCTGCCGACGACCTCGGCGCAGTCGCTCCAGAGGACGCGGACGTCGGCGTCGGCGAAGGCCTCGGTCATCGCCTCGAGCACGCGCTCGGCGCCTCCGCGGCGCTCGACCCACTCGTGCACGATCAGGCCGGGACCGACCGGGGGGACGGATCGGGAACGGGTGGTCGCGTCGATGACGGCAGTGATGATGGGCCCCTTCCCCCGGGCGTGCGGTGAGGATCGGGCGGCCATCCGGAGACGGGAGCGGCTCCGAATGCTTATCCGTCGTCGGTGACCGATCAGCAGTGCAGTAGAAGCTAACCGGCTCGTGGAGAAGGAATCGAAAGGCGAGTACGAGTCGTCGCAGAACGACGGGGAAAGGAGAGTCCGATAATCCGGATAAGCCGCGAGTGGAATGGCGAGGATCGTCTGGAGTGCGTCGCGGAGGCGCTATTCCCTCGGAGATCACAACGATGGAGGAGAGTCGCGGAGAAGAAGAAATCACTCTTTCAGTGACGCCGTGCCGGAAGGATCAGGAGACGCCGATGCGCTGCAGGGTCTGCCACCGCCACTGGTCGCGGACGCCCTCGCGGACGGTGCGCACCGCCCGCCAGCCCAGCTCCCGCTCGGCGCGTGCCGGGTCGGCCCAGCTCGCCGCGAGGTCGCCCGGCCGGCGCCCCACGGCCCGCCACCGGACCGTCTCCCCGCTCGCGCGCTCGACCTCGTCGATCAGCTCGAGGACGCTCGTCGGCGAGCCCGTGCCGAGGTTGTAGACCCGGTGCCCGGGCCGCGCGCGCTCGAGCGCCGCGACATGCCCGGCCGCGAGATCGCAGACGTGGATGTAGTCGCGCAGCCCCGTGCCGTCGGGGGTCGGGTAGTCGTCGCCGAGGACGTCGACGCACCGGGAGGGATCGCCCGCGGCCCGCGTCAGCACGGGCAGGAGGCTCCCCGGCGCCGTGGCCGGATCCTCGCCGATCCGCCCCGACGGGTGCGCGCCGATGGGATTGAAGTAGCGGAGGCTGACCCCGCGCAGGAGGGGATCGGCGCGCGCGGCGTCGCCGAGGATCTCCTCGATCACGCGCTTGGTCGCGCCGTAGGGGCTCGCGGCGCTCAGCCCGGCGGGGAAGTCCTCCCCGACCGGCATCACGCCGCCCGGGCTGTAGACGGCCGCCGAGCTCGAGAACACGACGGTGCGGATCCCCGATTCCGCCGCGACCGAGAACGCCGCGGTGGCGAGCCCGACGTTGACCGTCCAGTACTCGAGGGGCCGCCGCACCGAGTCGCCGACCGACTTGAGCCCGGCGAGCAGGACCAGGGCGTCGACCGGTCCGTGGGCGGCGAGGAAGCGGGTCAGCGCGGCCGTGTCGCGCGCGTCGGCGATCAGGCGGGGGACCACCGAGCCGGTCAGCTCCTCCACCGCGTCGAGGGTCCGCTCGCTCGCGTGCGAGAGGTCGTCCACGACCAGCACCTCGTGGCCGCTCTCGAGGAGCGCGACGGCGGTGTGGCTCCCGATGTAGCCCGCTCCGCCCACCAGAAGGACTCGCATGCGGGGGAGCCTAGATCGGCTCCCGCGCGGCGTCGGCGCCGCTGCCGGGCCCGCGGATCCGTCGATCCGCGCCGCCGTCACCCGTGCGCGGTACGCCCTCTGCCGCGGTCGTAGCCCGCGATCGCCGCGGACTCGACGGCGAGCGCGACCAGCTTCTCGCCGACCGGGCGGGGCACCACTCCGAGCGCGGCGTCCGCGACTCCCGCGACCAGTGCCGTCCGCCGCTCGCTCCCGCCGCGGGCCAGGAGGCGCACGGCCGCGTCCCACGCGCCGGCCGCGGGCACCGCCTCCCGCACCTGCTCGGGGTGCAGCCGCTCGAACGTGCGGCGGGCCGCCCCCGAGAGGAACGCGCGCCGGCTGCGGACCGCCGCCGAGACGGAAGCGCCGTGGTGCAGGGCCTCGGCGCCGGGCTCGATCCGCACCGGCACTCCCAGGCGGTGCAGCCGGTAGCCCCAGTCGACGTCCTCCCAGCCGTACTCGCGGTAGTCGGTGCTGTAGCCGCCGACCCGGTCGTAGGTCGCCCGCGTCACCGAGACGTTGCCGCCCCAGTAGCGCCAGGAGGCGTCGGGGCCCGCCGCGTAGGCGCCGCGGCGGAAGCGCTCGCCGGCGGGCCGGCCGTAGGCGCGGGAGTAGGCGGTGCCCGGGTCGACGTCGGGGCAGAGGCCGACGACGCCGGCGACCGCGTCCCGATGGGCCCCGACGTGCGCGGCGGCCCAGCCCGGGCCGGGCTCGAGGTCGTCGTCGCAGCGGATCAGCACGTCGCCCCGCGCGGCGTCGAAGCCGGCGGTGAGCGCGGCGGAGCGCCCCCGGTTCTCGGGGAGCACGACGCGGCGCACGGGCACGGGGGAGGCGTCGAGGGCGCGCTCGCTGGCATCGACGACGCCGTCGAGGACCACGACCACGTCGAGGTCGCGGTGGGTCTGAGCCGCGAGGGCGGCGAGGAGGCGGGGCAGGCGCGCCGCCCCCGCGTAGCTGGGGACGACGACGCTCGCGACACTCATCGGGACTCCTCGCCGCGCGGGCTGCTCTCGACCAGGAGCAGCTCCTCCAGCCCGCTCAGCACGCGCGCCAGGTCGTCGGCGATGGCGCCGGGATCGGTGGAGTGGAGGCGGGCGAGCCGGTCGGCCAGGCCGGAGAAGTCCTGCGGCTCGTCGTCGAGCGCGCGCCAGGTCGCGGCCACGCTCTCGCGCAGCGCGTAGGGGCTGCCCATCGGGGAGACGTCCAGCGGGAGCACCAGGACGCGCCCGTTCAGATCGACGGAGGCCGTGTCCGGGCGGCGCCGCCAGAGAAGGAGCCGGGGGTCCTCTGCCATCTTCTCCGCGTCCTCTCCGCTGATCACCGCCAGTGCGAGTAGAAATCCGCCAGCGCCTCTTATCGCGACGCCTCTCTCGCTATGTTTGCCGCCGACGCGCCAAGGGGTGTACGTCGAGCGACAGCACCGGAGGGCCGCCAATGTCGGAGTCTAATCCGCTCGCATCCAGCGATATCAGCGATAAGAGCGAGAAGAAGAGCGCGAATTCCGCGGGCGTCTTCGCACGGCGGACGGTCGTGGCCGGAGCGGTCTGGTCGGTGCCCGCGGTGATGCTGGCGCAGTCCGCCTCCGCCGTCTCGATCAGCTGCTTCCCGGTGGGGACGGTCTTCCAGGCGGTCGCCCGCGGACGCCTCCTCAGCGGCTTCCTCGGCGGAGTGAACCTCGACACCGTCGCCGGCGTCTCGGGCGTGACGGCGACTGCGCCGGCGTCGGGACCGAATCCGCCCGACCCGGTCGTCGTGACGGGCGGCGTCAACGCCACGGTACTGAACGGCATCGCCGTGAACGCGACCGGGCTGACCGGCACGCTCTCCTCCCTCCTCACGCTGGCGGCTCCCGCCACCGTCGGCACTCTCAACCAGTACGCGGAGGCGAGCACCACCGGCACCGTCCGCGGAGCCTCCGGTGCGATCACCAATGCCGGCCAGCTGGCGCTGACCCCGACCTCGGGGAGCTACCCCGACTTCGGCACCGTCAACCTGCAGGCGATCCTCGCCGCCGTCGGCGGGCCTGGTCTGTCTGACCTCCTGACCAACGTTGCCGGGCTCACTCTGCAGATCGGCGCCGTCACCGGACGCGCTGCTCTTCAGTCGGCCTGCGTGCCCGGGTCGGACAACCTGCAGCGCGACTACCAGATCACCAGGCTGAACCTGGTGCTCACGTCGACGGCGCTGACAGCTCTCGTCACCGCGGTGAGGAACGCCCTTGCTCTGATCGAAGACATTCGTGTTGCCACGGTCGCTGTTGTCACGGTCGACGTCGCCGCCATCCTGGCGGGAAACCTGCCCGGCGGAGGTCAGCCGATCCAGGCGAGCCTCGGGACGACTCCGGCGACGCTGACGATCGATCTCGCCTCGCTTCTCGGTCCTGCTCCCGGGCAGCCCGGGAACACGCAGTTCGGCTCCTACTCCGCCTTCCTCAACAACCTGCCACCGAACTCGACTCTCCTCGTGGACAGCGGTCTCGGCGTTCCGGCAGCAGCCCTGACCGCTTTCACGACGACTCTGGTCACTGTTCTCACGCAGAGGCTGCGCGAGAACATCAGGATCCTCGGGATCCCGCTGAACGGCCCTGACGTGCTCGCCAACGTCTTGACCCTGGTCCTGAACGTGCTGAACCCGTTGCTCGCGGCCCTGCCGGCTCTCGTCGGAGCCGTCGTCACCACCGCGATCACCCCGGTCTTCTCCGCGCTACAGGATGTCATCCAGATCGACGTCAACGCGCAGAACCGCTCGACCAACCCGACCGGGCCCGCCGCCCTCGAGGCGCTCCCCGTCGGCCGCTACGACGTCGCGGCGCTCTACATCCGCGCGGTGGGGCTCGTGAACCTGCTCGACCTGTTCATCGCCCGCGGCTCCGTCGGGCCGAACGTCCGCACGGGCTAGCCGCGCTCGGCGCCGTCAGGCGCCGCGGACCACGAGGCCGTGCTCGACCATCGCGTCGAGCACGGCCTCGACGTGCGCCCGGGGGTCGCCCGCGGGCGGGGCGCCGTGCTCGGCGACGACGGCCCCGGTCAGCGCGTCGACCGTCGCGGGCGTCCCGAGAGCACGCCACAGCACCGGGCCGATCCCGGTGAGCGTCTCGACCCGCTCGTCGAGGAGGCAGCTGACCACTCCGTCGCGCTCGACCCACTCGACGCCGGCGGCGCGCGCGAGCAGACCCGGGCCGGGCGCCGCCGCATCGGCCTCGGGCGCGTCGGCGACGACCGGCGACGCCTCCCCGAGGCGCTCCAGGAGCGGCAGCACCGTCTCCGCCTCGCGGTAGTGGAGCACCCGGGCCCCGCCGACGGAGTCGAGCAGCCCCGCGAGGTGGTGCAGCGCCGCGGGCAGCCGTGCGAAGTGGCTCAGCTCGGGCAGCAGCACCGAGAGCGCCTCGTCGAAGGCGATCGGCTCGAGCCGGGACTCTGCCGGGCCGGACGGGTCGCGGGCGATCAGGAGCAGGGCGGCCAGGCGCAGCGGAGCGTCCGGCAGCGGCTGCAGGCCCATCGCGGCGGGGGAGCGGTGCCGCTTCCAGTCGCCGCCGTCGAGGAGGGCGACGGGCTTCCGGAACGGCAGCACCCGCCCGTCGCGGCGGACGGCGAGCGTCTCGTCGGTCACGTACCCGTACCGCCGAGCGGCGAGGCTCACGAGGGTCGACTTCCCGGCACCGGGCCGGCCGACGAACGCGACGACGCGGCCGTCGGTCAGGGCGACCGCGGAGGCGTGCACGCTGAGCAGCCGGCCCTCGCAGGCGTCGGCCGCCGCGAGGGTGAGCGCGGCGCCGATGTGCTCGGCGAGGGCGTCCTCGGTCGGCTGCGCGATCACTCCCGGCTCCCCGACCGGCTCGGTCAGCGACACCCGGTACTCGGAGCCCGGGCGATCGGCGTCGTCGTCCACGTCGTTCCACGACTCCTCCACCTCCGTCACGAAGCGGTCGGGGACGGTGTCGTCGAAGGTGAAGCGCACGCCGAGCCCGAAGGGGGCGCGGATCAGCCGGCGGGTCATGTCAGGTCCTGTCCGTCCGTCGGAGGTGGTCCCACGCGAGCGGAGCCGTGCGGGCGCCGCGGCGCAGCCGCCGCCACCAGCCGGCCGCCACGTCGATCCGGCGCGGGCCGATGGCGGGGTCGGCGGCACGCAGGGCGTGGGGGGCGGGGAAGACGGCGCGGGCGAGGAGCAGCGGCCGCTGCCGCCAGCCGGCCGCGCGCACGGCCTGCACCCACCCCGCGGAGGCGTGGGGCGAGCTCGCGTTGATCCGCCACGCCCGCAGCTCGGCCGCGGGCACCTCCCCGGCGCGCGCGCGGATGCCGAGCGCGTCGAGGAAGGGCTGCGCGGTCTGGACGGCGCCGAGCTCCTCCGCCGCCGCGCGGAGCGGAGCGTGCAGCTCCGCGCGGGCGGCCACCGCCTCGACGAGCAGGTCGTAGTCGGAGGGCCGCGTGAGGCGCGGGTCGGTGATCTGCCAGGCGTCGCGGAGCGCGTGCAGCGCCAGCACGAGCGCCGAGTCGGCGACGCTCGCGG
>NZ_PSVD01000029.1:0-28368 GCF_002932035.1 Rathayibacter sp. AY1F6
TCCCGGCCTCCCTCCTGCGCGGAGCGGGCCAGGGCAGCTACGTGATCGACCGCGTCGTCGAGGAGGGCGGGCTCGGCCACGCGGAGGTAGCTGTCGACGGTCTCGTCGCCGCGGGGCGACCAGGAGATCACGAGCAGGCCGCCCTCCTCGACGACGCGGTCGATCACGTAGCTGCCCTGGCCCGCTCCGCGCAGGAGGGAGGCCGGGATCACCGTCTCGCGCTCGCCGACGGGGGCGATCACGACGCCGCGCTCGTGGAGGCGCAGCACAGCGTTGCCGCGGAAGCCGAGCCCCGGCAGCACGACGCGCTCGAGCGGCTGCTCGAAGCGGGTCGTGGCCACGTACGGGAGGTCGACGCGCTCGACCTCGGCGCCCAGCGAGGACGCGGGCACGGGCTCCGGCGCGAGGGCGGCCGAGCGGCGGCGCCGCGCGCGCCAGGAGAGCAGCATGCCGACGAAGACGAGGACGACGACCGCGGCGATGACGATCGTGATCGCGGCCCTATCCACGGGAGGCCTTCGCGGAGGCGGCGACGACCGCCGCGTCGACGAGCTCGCCGTCCAGCACGGTCGGGAAGCCCCGGTGGAGGGTGGCGACGACGCGGCCCGGCAGCTCGCGACCGAGGTACGGGGAGTTGCCGCTGCGGCCGCGCAGGTCCTCGACGGAGAAGCGGCGTCGCGCCTCCGGGTCGTAGAGCACGACGTTCGCGGCGGCCCCGACGGCGAGGCCGCGGTCGTAGCCGTCGAGCCGGCCGATGCGGGCGGGGGCGGAGGAGAGCACGCGCGCGACGTCGGACCAGCTCATCCGCCCGTCCTCGACGACGGCGGCGTGCACCACGCTCAGCGCGCTCTCGAGGCCGACCATGCCGAACGCCGCGGCGTCCCACTCGCAGTCCTTCGCCTCGACCGGGTGCGGCGCGTGGTCGGTGGCGACGATGTCGATGGTGCCGTCGGCGAGGGCCTCGCGGAGGGCGAGCACGTCCTCGTCGCGGCGCAGCGGCGGGTTCACCTTGAAGCGGGCGTCGTAGCTCGGCCCGTCCTGGCCGGCGACGGCCTGCTCGGTGAGGAGCAGGTGGTGGGGGGTGACCTCGGCGGTCACGTCGATCCCCCGGGCCTTCGCCCAGCGGATGACGTCGACCGAGCCCGCGGTCGAGACGTGGCAGACGTGCAGGCGGGAGCCCACGTGCTCGGCGAGGAGCACGTCGCGTGCGATGATCGCCTCCTCGGCCACGGCGGGCCAGCCCTGCAGGCCGAGGGCGCTGGAGACGGCGCCCTCGTTCATCTGCGCGCCGACGGTGAGCCGCGGCTCCTGCGCGTGCTGGGCGACGACTCCGTCGAACGCCTTGACGTACTCGAGAGCGCGGCGCATCAGCAGCGCGTCCGAGACGCACTTCCCGTCGTCCGAGAAGACCCGCACGGCCGCGCGGCTGCGGGCCATCGCGCCGAGCTCGGCGAGCGACTCCCCCGCCAGACCCACGGTCACCGCGCCGATCGGGCGGACCGTCGCGTAGCCGGCGTCCTCGCCCAGGCTCTGCACCTGCTCGACCACGCCCGCGGTGTCCTGCACCGGCGAGGTGTTCGCCATCGCGAAGACGGCGGTGAAGCCTCCGGCGGCCGCAGCTCGCGTGCCGGTGAGGATCGTCTCGCTCTGCTCGAACCCCGGCTCGCGCAGGTGCGTGTGCAGGTCGACCAGGCCGGGCAGCGCCAGCAGGCCGTCGGCGTCGATCACGCGGGCCCCGCGCGAGTCGAGGTCGGCGCCGATCTCGACGATCACGCCCCCATCGATCAGCAGGTCGGCGGTCGACTCGTCGGCGAGCGTCGCTCCCGAGATCAGGATCCGCTCCGGCGCCGTGCTCTGAAGCGGCTGGGCAGTGCTCATCAGTGGACCTCCCGTTCGCCGGACAGCAGCAGGTAGAGCGCGGCCATCCGGACGGACACTCCGTTCGTGACCTGTTCGAGCACCGTGGAGCGGCTCGAATCGGCGGCCGCCGAGGAGATCTCGACGCCCCTGTTCATGGGTCCGGGGTGCATGACGATGGTATCGGGACCCAGCCGGGCGAGCCGCTCGTCGTCGAGGCCCCAGATCCGCGCGTACTCCCGGCCGTTGGGGAAGAACCCGCTCGACATCCGCTCGAGCTGGATGCGCAGGAGCATCACGACGTCGGGGAGCCCGGTGTCGATCGCCTCGTCCAGATCGAAGCGGATGGTCGCGGGCCAGTCGCGCGTGTCGACCGGCACGAGGGTCGGCGGTGCGACCAGCGTCACCTCGGCGCCCAGCGCCGTCAGCAGCCAGACGTTCGAGCGCGCCACCCGCGAGTGCAGGACGTCGCCCACGATCGTGACCGCGACGCCGTCGAGGCTCTTGCCGCGGGACGCGGAGGCGCCGTGCAGGCGCCGGCGGATGGTGAACGCATCCAGGAGCGCCTGGGTCGGGTGCTCGTGGGTCCCGTCGCCGGCGTTGAGGATCGACGCGTCGATCCAGCCGCTCGCCGCCAGAACCGCGGGGGCTCCGGAGGCGCTGTGGCGGATGACCACGCCGTCGGCGCCCATCGCGGCGAGCGTCTGCGCGGTGTCCTTCAGGCTCTCGCCCTTGGAGACGCTGGAGCCCTTCGCGCTGAAGTTGATGACGTCGGCCGAGAGCCGCTTCGCCGCCGCCTCGAACGAGATCCGCGTGCGGGTGGAGTCCTCGAAGAAGAGATTGACCACGGTCTTCCCGCGCAGGGTCGGCAGCTTCTTGACCTCGCGGTTCTGCACGTCCGCCATGTCCTCGGCGATGTCGAGGAGTGCGATCGCGCTCGCGCGGTCGAGGTCCCGGGTCGAGAGCAGGTGCTTCACGGAGCCGTCTCCTCGCCGGTGGCCTGCGACTCGATCGCGACCAGGTCCTCACCGTCCGTCTCGACGAGCCGGACGTTGATCCGCTCGCTCAGGCTGCTCGGCAGGTTCTTGCCGACGAAGTCCGCCCGGATCGGGAGCTCGCGGTGTCCGCGGTCGACCAGCGCGGCCAGCCGCACGGCTCGCGGACGGCCGATGTCGCTGAGGGCGTCCAGGGCGGCGCGGATGGTGCGGCCCGAGAAGAGGACGTCGTCGACGAGGACCACGGTCCGGCCGTCGATGCTCGCGGGGACGGCGGTGCGCGCGGGGGTGCGGACCGGGTGCCGGGAGAGGTCGTCGCGGTACATCGTCACGTCGAGGGAGCCGGCGAAGACGGGGGGCCCGTCCGGCTCGATCCGCGCGATCGTCTCGGCGATGCGCCTCGCGAGGGCGACGCCGCGCGTCGGGATGCCGAGGACGACCAGCGACTCGGGGCCGCGGTTCGACTCGAGGATCTCGTGGGCGATGCGCGTGAGCGCTCGCGTGATGTCAGCGCCGTTGAGCACGATTCGTGCCGTCACACCGACCTCCTTCCCCGCCTCACAGGACGGCTGTTAAAGGAAAAGCCGTGACGAGTATAGGGGCCGTCGCGCGGCCCGCCGGACGGGCAGCCCGGGAACGACCTCGGCCCGCCCGATCACGGGGATCCGGCGGGCCGAGCAGGTCTCCGGGGCGGGTCAGGCCGTCGTGCGGGACTCCGCGACGGAGGCGAGGAGCCCGTTGATGAAGCCCGCCGAGTCGTCGGTCGACAGCGACGTGGCGGCCTCGACGGCCTCCGAGATGGCGACGCCGTCGGGCACCGCGTCGTTGTGCAGGATCTCCCACACCCCGATCCGGAGGATCGCGCGGTCGACCAGCGGCATGCGCGAGAGTGTCCAGCCCTGGGCGAGCCGGGCGATCAGCTCGTCGATCTCGTCGGCGTGGTCGATGACCCCGTCGACGATCTCGCGGGCGTAGAGCCACGAGGCCTCACGGGCCGGCTCGTTCGCCGCCCGCTCGGCCTCGGCGCGCAGCGACTGGGCGAAGCTGATCTGCCGGACGTCGGCGTTGTAGAGGATGTCGAGGGCGCGCTTGCGCGCCTTCGTACGAGCACTCACGGGAGGCCCGGCTCAGCTGACGCGGCCGAGGTAGTCGCCCGTGCGGGTGTCGACCTTGACCTTCGTGCCCTGCTCGAGGAAGAGCGGGACCTGGATCTGGTAGCCGGTCTCGACCGTCGCGGGCTTGGTGCCGCCGGTCGAGCGGTCGCCCTGGAGGCCCGGCTCCGTGTAGGTGATCTCGAGGACGACCGAGGCGGGGAGGTCGATGTAGAGCGGGTCGCCATCGTGCAGGGCGAGGGTCACGTTCTGGTTCTCGAGCATGAAGTTCGCCGCGTCGCCGACGACCGCCTCGGGGACGGTGATCTGGTCGTAGTCGCTGGTGTCCATGAACACGAAGTCCGCGCCGTCGCGGTAGAGGTACTGGAAGTCGCGGCGGTCGACGTTGGCCGTGTCGATCTTGGCGCCCGCGTTGAAGGTCTTGTCGACGACCTTGCCCGTGAGGACGTTCTTCATCTTGGTGCGGACGAAGGCGCCGCCCTTGCCCGGCTTGACGTGCTGGAAGTCGATGACGTTCCAGAGCTGGCCGTCGATGCTGAGGACGGTGCCGTTCTTGATGTCGGTGGTAGAGGCCATGCGAAGGGGGATCCGTTTCGGTGGAAGTCTGCGCCGGCGAGCCCGGTACGCGGGCGCGGCGATATCGGCCGGTCCGGCTGACCCGTCGAGTGTAGTCGACGCGGCCCCGTCGGCAGAGGAGTCTGGACGCCGCATGCGAATCGCCCCAACGGCGCCGCCCGGGCTCAGCCGAGTCGGACCTACGATCCGATCTCCTGGTACGCCGCGAACAGCAGCGACGTCTCCGGCCCCTGCAGGATGCTCGGGCGGGCGATGTCGTCGAGGACCACGAAGCGGAGCATCCCCGCGCGGGTCTTCTTGTCGCGCTGCATCGCGGCGAGGAGCGTCTCCCATCGTCCGAGCGGGTAGCTCGTCGGCAGGGTCAGCGATTCGAGGACCCGGCGCTGGCGGTCCACCACCGCGTCGCTGAGCGATCCGGTCAGGCGCGAGAGCTCGGCCGCGAACATCATCCCGACGGAGACGGCCGCGCCGTGGCGCCACTGGTAGCGCTCGGCGTGCTCGACCGCGTGCCCGAGGGTGTGCCCGTAGTTCAGGATCTCGCGCAGGCCCTTCTCGGTGAAGTCCTCGCCGACGACCCGCGCCTTGATCCCGATCGACAGCTCGACCAGGCTGCGGAACTCCTCCGACGTCGGGTCGGTGGCCAGGTCGATGTCGGACTCGATGATGTCGAGGATGCGCGGCTCGGCGATCATCCCGTACTTCACGATCTCGCCGAAGCCGGCGAGGATCTCGTTGCGCGGGAGGCTGGTCAGCACGTCGAGGTCGGCGACGACCGCCCGCGGCGCGTGGAAGGCGCCGACGAGGTTCTTGCCCTCGGCCGTGTTGATGCCGGTCTTCCCGCCGACGGCCGCGTCGACCATCCCGAGCACGGTGGTCGGCACCTGCACCAGGTCGACCCCGCGGAGCCAGGTGGCGGCGACGAAGCCGGCCAGGTCGGTGATCGCGCCGCCGCCGAAGCCGACGACCACATCCGTGCGGGTGAAGTCCGACTGCCCCATCACCTGCCAGCAGAAGGCCGCCACCTCCACGCGCTTCGCGGCCTCGGCGTCCGGCACCTCGGCGAGCAGCACCTCGTAGCGCTCGAGCAGGCTCTCGCGGATCTCGGCGGCGAGGACCGCGAGGGTCGGCGGGTGCACGATGAGCACCTTCGCGGCCCGGGGGCCGATCGCGTCGGCGAGGCCGTCGAGGAGTCCGCGCCCGACGTGGATGTCGTAGCCGTTCTCTCCGGCGACGGGGATGGCGGTGGTGCCGTCGTTCATGACTGTCTTCCGCTCGGGCGGCTCGTGGCCGCCGGGTCCGATGGTGCAGGGGTGGCGGAGGGGCGCTGCGCGCGCACCCACTCCGCGATCTCGGCGGCGATCAGGGTGATCGGCCGCCGGGAGGTGTCGACCACGGTGTCCGCGAGGGACTCGTAGACCGGGCGCCGCTCGTCGAAGATGCGGACCCAGTCGCCGACCCCGCCGCGCACCAGCGGGCGGGAGCCGGAGCCGAGCCGGTCGCGGACGGCCTCGGCCGTGGTGGTGAGGAGCACGACGGGCACGTCCGCGAGGTCGGCGCGCGTCGCGGGATCGAGCACCGCTCCCCCGCCGAGGCTCAGCACCACGTCGCGACGGACGGCGCGCTCGACGACACGGCGCTCCTCCCGGCGGAAGGCCGGCTCGCCGTGGGCGTCGAAGTAGGGGGCGATCGGGCCGTGGGTGCGCACGAACTCCGCGTCGGAGTCGACGAACCCGGCGCTCAGCGCCTTCGCGACCCGCTTGCCGATCGTCGTCTTGCCGGCGCCCATCGGGCCGATCAGGACGAGGCGGGCGCGGGCCGCGCCGATATCGTGACCCGCCATCAGCGGGCCGCCGAGGACGCGGCCATCAGGCGAGCCCGAGACCCGGGTCGCTCGCGGCGGCCGTGCGGAGCTCGTCGGGGATGGCGGCGAGGTAGCCCTGCAGGTTGCGGCGGGTCTCGGTGACGCTGTCGCCGCCGAACTTCTCGAGCACGGCGTTCGCGAGCACCAGGGCGACCATCGCCTCCGCGACGACACCGGACGCCGGCACCGCGCAGACGTCGGAGCGCTGGTGGTGAGCGCCGGCTGCCTCGCCGGTGGCGACGTCGACGGTGCGCAGCGCGTGCGGCACGGTCGCGATCGGCTTCATGCCGGCGCGGACCCGCAGCACGGTCCCCGTGCTCATCCCGCCCTCGGTGCCGCCGGCCCGGTCGCTGGACCGGGAGATGCCGGCGGCGGACTGGAAGAGCTCGTCGTGCGCCTCCGAGCCGCGGCGGGTGGTGGTGAGGAAGCCGTCGCCGACCTCGACGCCCTTGATCGCCTGGATCCCCATCAGGGCCGCCGCGAGCTGGGAGTCGAGACGACGGTCCCAGTGCACGTAGGACCCGAGTCCGGGCGGGAGACCGTACGCGAGGACCTCGACCACGCCGCCGAGAGTGTCGCCGTCGTCGTGGGCGCGGTCCACCTCGGCGACCATGAGGGCGCTGGTCGCGGCGTCGTGGCAGCGCAGCGGATCCGCGTCCAGGGCGGCGACGTCGGCCGGGCCGGGCAGCGGCGAGCCCTCGGGCACGCGGACCGGCCCGATGGCGAGGGTGTGGCTGACGAGCGAGACGCCGAGCTCGCCGAGGAAGCGGCGGGCGACGGCGCCGAGGGCGACGCGGGCCGCGGTCTCGCGGGCGGAGGCGCGCTCGAGCACGTTACGGGACTCGGGGAAGCCGTACTTCTGCATCCCGACGAGGTCGGCGTGGCCCGGGCGGGGCCGTGTGAGCGCGGCGCCGCGGCCCTTGGGCAGGCTCTCGGGGTCACGGGGCTCCGCCGACATGACGTCGACCCAGCGCGGCCACTCCGTGTTGCCGATGCGCAGGGCGATGGGGCTGCCCATCGTCGCTCCGTGCCGGACGCCGGAGGAGATCGTCAGCTCGTCCTGCTCGAAGTTCATCCGGGCTCCGCGGCCGTAGCCGAGCTTCCGGCGCGCCAGATCGGCGCGGATGTCGTCGAGGGAGACGGGGACGCCCGCCGGCAGTCCTTCGAGGACGGCGACGAGTTCGGGACCGTGGGATTCCCCGGCCGTGAGCCAACGGAGCATCCTCCGATTCTGGCACACGAGGTCAGTGCGCCGGACCCGCCGAGACGGCTCGGCGCATCGCCGCGAGCACCTCGTCCTCGCGATCGAGAGGCAGGACCGGGTCGCCGCCGACGAAGATCCGCACCTGCACGAGTGCCTGGTGGAGCAGCATCCCGAGCCCGGAGACGACCGGGGAGCCGCCCTGCTCCCAGCGCCGGGCGAGCGCGCTCGGCCACGGGGAGTACGCCACGTCGAACAGGGTCGAGCCCGCGACCGCCGCGTCGGGCACGTCGAGGCCGTCCGCCGCCCCGCCGGGGAGCGTCGAGATCACCAGTGGCGCTCCGGTGGACCAGTCGGCGAAGGAGCGGACCGAGAGCGGGACGCCGAGCGACTCCGCGAGCGGAGCGAGCTCGACGGCCCTCGACGCCGTCCGCAGGACGAGGTCGACCCGCGCCGCGCCGAGCTCGGCGGCGGCGGCCAGGGCGGAGGCGGCGGTCGCTCCCCCGCCGAGCACCTGGACGCGCTCCGCCGAGACGACGCCCGCCTCGGCGAGGGCGCGCACGATGCCCGCGACGTCGGTGTTGAACCCGCGGAGGCGGGGTGCCGGGCCGGAGCGGTCGACCAGCACGGTGTTGACCGCGCCGGTGACCCGGGCGACCGCGTCCTCCTCCGCCAGCAGCGGTCGCACCGCGTGCTTGAGCGGCATGGTCAGCGACAGTCCGTGCCAGGGCTCACCGGACACGACCTCGGAGAGGGTCGCCTCCGTCGTCTCGACGGCGCGGTAGCTCCAGTCGAGTCCGAGCACCCGGTAGGCGGCCGCGTGCAGCGCGGGCGACTTCGAGTGCGCGATCGGCGCGCCGAGGACCGCGAGGCGGTACCCGGCGGCCGTCACTGGTACTCCGGGTGGTCCCGCATCCAGGCCTGCCACTGGTCGACGGCCGCGTTGTGCTCGGCGTCGGTGGTGGAGTAGACCGTCTCGCCCGTCTCGAGGTTCACCGTGACGAAGTACATCCAGGTGCCGTCCGCGGGGTGCATGACCGCGTCGATCGCCACGTCGCCCGGGTTCGAGATCGGCGCGGGCGGCAGGCCGTCGCGCTGGTAGGTGTTGTAGACGTTGCCGGCGTCGTTCCGCTCGGCGTCCGTGGTCGAGACGCGGTCGGTCGCGCCGGTGCCGTACGCCACGGTCGCGTCCGACTGCAGGCGCCACCCCTGGTCGAGGCGGTTCTGGAACACGCGCGCGACCTTGGGGAAGTCCTCGGCGACGCGGGCCTCGCGCTGCACGAGGGACGCGAACACCACGACGCGGTAGCGGTCGTCCGCCGGCACGCCGGCCTGGTCGAGCGACTGGTACATCCGGTCGACCAGGGTCTTCAGGATGTCGTGCGCCGGCGTCGACGGGTCGATGTCGTAGGTCGCGGGGAACAGGAACCCCTCGAGGCTCGTCGCCCCGGCCGGGAGCCCGAACGAGCCCCAGTCGGCGGCGGCCGCCTCGAGGTCCGTCAGCGCGACCCCGGTGCCGTCCGCGATGAGCGGCAGCGCCTCCTTGAGCGCCGTCCCCTCGGGGATGACGAAGGTGTTCGCGAGGCGCGTCGACTCGGAGTCGAGCAGCGCCGACAGTGCGGCCTTGGCGCTCATCTCGGCCTTGAGCGAGTACGCGCCGGGCTGGAAGACGGGCTCCGGGCTCTGGGCGAGGAGCAGGTCGTAGAAGGGGTCGTACGACTTGATGACCCCGTCCGAGACGAGGTTGTTGGCGATGTCGCTGCCGCCGTCGCCCTGGTGGATCGTGAACAGCACCTCGCTCGAGCCGGTGCCGGTGAAGTCGGTCGGCTCGGGCTCGGCGAACAGGCCGCGCACGGGCTCGAGGAAGATCGTGACTGCGATGGCGACGAGCGCGGCGAAGACGCCGAAGGCCAGAAGCCCGCCGATGAGCCCGCGGTGGCTGCGGCGCTTCCTCGCGCCGCCCGTCGCGCGAGCCGCGCGGCGACGCTTCGGGCGCGCGTCCGGGTCGAACGCGGCCGCGTCGTCGCGGCCGCGGGGCTCGGGCACGTCGGGCCCGGTGAAGAGGCGGCCCAGCGGATCGTGCGCCTCAGTCGGCGCGGGCTGCTGCTCCGGAGTCGGGTCGGGCGGAGTCGGCTGCGCCTGCTCGGCGGCGCGGGCGTCGCGGCGGCTCGGGGGGACGTCGGTCACGGGGAGGTCCTTCGTTCGGTTCGAGCAGGACTCCGGCCGGGGTGCCGGCCGAGCGCTCGGAATCGATGGCGTGCTGCAGGATCACCACGGCGGCGACCTGGTCGATCACGGCTCGGGAGCCGCGGGTGGTGCGTCCGGAGCGGTGCAGGGCGCTCTGAGCGGTGACCGTCGACAGCCGCTCGTCGACGAGCCGCACCGGAGCGGTGGGCACCGCCTCGCCGAGCAGTCGAGCGAATCCGCGCGCGTCCTCCGTCGAGGCCGTCTCGGCCCCCGACAGCGACAACGGCAGTCCGACGATGATCGCCTGGGCATCGTACTCGGCGGCGAGGTGAGCGATCCGGGAGACGTCCGAGGATCCGCCGTCAGTGCCCGCCCGCGCGACCGTCTCGACGGGCACCGCGAGCAGGCCGTCGGCGTCGCAGCGGGCGACCCCGATGCGGGCACGGCCCACATCGATGCCGAGCCGGACGCCGAACCGGCTCATTCAGCTGGTCGCTTCCTGCACCACGGCCTCGAGCGCCGCGCCGATGGCGGAGACGTCGGAGCCGCCGCCCTGGGCGAGGTCGTCCTTGCCGCCTCCGCCGCCACCGAGGATCCCGGCGGCGCGCCTGGCGAGCGCACCCGCGCGGCGGCCCTGGTCGCGGGCGGCCTGGTTGGTGGCGACGATCACCGCGGGCTTGCCCGAGACGTCGGCGGCGAGCGCGACGACGGCCGGCTCCTGGCCGAGCCGCTCGCGGACGGAGGTCACGAGGGAGCGCAGCTCGTCGGTCGATCCGGCGGAGCCGATGCTCTCGGCGACGACGGTCGTGCCGCCCACGGTGCGGCGGGTCGCGGCGAGGGCGGGCACCCGGTCGGCGAGGGCCTTGGCCTCGAACGCGGCGATCCGCTTCTCAGCGGCCTTGAGGCTCGCGACGAGCTCGCCGATCCGCTCGGGGAGCTGCTCGCGCGGGGTCTTCAGCGAGGACGAGATCGTGCTGACGAGGGCGCGCTCGGCGGCGAGCTCCTGGAAGGCCTCGCGGCCCACGAGCGACTCGACGCGGCGGTTGGTCGATCCGACCGAGGACTCGCTGACCAGGCTGATCACGCCGACCTCGGACGACCGCCCGACGTGGGTGCCCGCGCAGAGCTCGCGCGACCAGGGCCCGCCGATGTCGACCACGCGGACGACGTCGCCGTACTTCTCGCCGAAGAGGGCCATCGCGCCGAGCGCCTTCGCCTCGTCGATCGGGAGCTCGCGCGTGACGACCTCGAGGTTGTCACGGATCGCCGTGTTGGCGATCTCCTCGATCTCGCTGCGGGTCTCGAGCGAGAGGGCCTGGTTCCACGAGAAGTCCAGGCGCAGGTAGCCCGCCTTGTTGTAGGAGCCGGACTGGTGCGCCTGCGGACCGAGCACCTGGCGCAGCGCGGCGTGGATGAGGTGCGTGCCCGAGTGCGCCTGCGTGGCGCCCCGGCGCCAGTCGCGGTCGACGACGGAGGTGGCGGCGTCGCCCACTCCGACCTCGCCGCTGGCGACCTGGACCTTGTGGCTGATGAGCCCCTTGACGGGCTTCTGCACGTCGAGGACCTCGAGATCGAAGCCGGAGCCGACGATGCGGCCGGCGTCGGCCTCCTGGCCGCCCGACTCCGCGTAGAGGCTGGTCGCCTCGAGGATCACCTCGGCGATGTCGCCCGCGACCGCCTTCGTGACGGAGTGCCCGCCGACGATGAGGCCGAGGATGCGCGTCTCGGTGTCGAGCACGTCGTAGCCGGTGAACAGCGTCTCGCCGTGGGCGCGGAAGTCGGCGTAGACCGAGAGATCGGCCAGCGCCGACTTCTTCGACTTCGCGTCGGCCTTCGCACGCGTGCGCTGCGCGGTCATGAGGGAATCGAACGCCTCGCGGTCGACCGTCAGACCCGACTCCTCGGCGATCTCGAGGGTGAGGTCGATCGGGAACCCGAAGGTGTCGTGCAGGAGGAACGCGGTGTCGCCCGGCAGCGTCGGCGACTCGGCCTTCTTCGTCTTCAGGACCGCGAGGTCGAGGATCTCGGTGCCGGCCGCGAGGGTGCGCAGGAACGCCTCCTCCTCGCCGTAGGCGCTGGTCGAGAGGCGCTCGAACTCCGTGGACACCTCGGGGTAGGCCGACGCCATCGCGTCGCGCGAGGCGGCGAAGAGCTCGGGGAACGTCGCGGTGTCCACTCCGAGCAGGCGCATGGCGCGCACCGTGCGGCGCATCAGGCGGCGGAGGATGTAGCCGCGCCCCTCGTTGGACGGCGTCACGCCGTCCGACAGCAGCATCAGCGAGGAGCGCACGTGGTCGGCGATGACGCGCATGCGGACGTCGTCCTCGTGGACGGCTCCGTAGCGGCGGCCCGAGAGCTCGGCGGCGCGATCGAGGACCGGACGGACCTGGTCGATCTCGTACATGTTCTCGACGCCCTGCTTGAGGAAGGCGACGCGCTCGAGGCCCATGCCGGTGTCGATGTTCTTGCGCGGCAGCTCGCCGAGGATGTCGAAGTCGACCTTGCTCGTGCCCTCGCCGCGGAGGTACTGCATGAAGACGAGGTTCCAGATCTCGACGTAGCGGTCGTCGTCCGTCGCCGGGCCGCCGTCGATCCCGTAGGCGGGTCCACGGTCGAAGAAGATCTCGGAGCAGGGGCCCGCGGGGCCGGGCTGGCCGGTCGACCAGTAGTTGGTGTCCTTGTCCAGGCGCTGGATGCGCTCGTCCGGCAGTCCCGCGATCGTCTTCCAGAGCGCGATCGCCTCGTCGTCGTCCTTATAGACGGTGACCCAGAGGTCCTTCTCGTCGAAGCCCAGTCCCCCGTCGCTCTCGGCGCGGGTGAGCAGCTCCCAGGCGTAGCCGATCGCCCCCTCCTTGAAGTAGTCGCCGAAGGAGAAGTTGCCGTTCATCTGGAAGAAGGTGCCGTGACGAGGCGTCTTGCCGACCTCCTCGATGTCGTTGGTGCGGATGCACTTCTGCACGCTGGTGGCACGCGGGTAGGGCGCGGGGACCACTCCGGTGAGGTAGGGCACGAACGGCACCATGCCGGCGACGGTGAAGAGGAGGCTCGGGTCCTCGCTCACGAGGGAGGCGGAGGGGACCACGGTGTGGCCGCGGCTCCCGAAGAAGTCGAGCCAGCGGTTGCGGATGTCTGCGGTCTGCATGGGTTCCGTTACGGTTCGGTCGGTGACGACGCGGATGTCGGGCGGCGGGGCGTCAGCCCTCGCCGATGGCGGCCTTCAGTTCGGCCTCGCGCTGGTGGTAGCCCTCGGAGACGGCCTCGCCGAGCTCCTTCGCGGTGCGGTTGATGTCGGCGAAGAGCCGGGCGCCCGCCTCGGTGCGCGAGACCTGGTGGGCGACCGCGAATCCGAGGCCGATCCCGATGACGATCAGGAGGATGTTCTTCACGGGGTGTCCTTCCACAGCGGCGGGGCGGGCGCGACGGCGCGACGACCCGTTCGATTCTAGGGCGCGGGCGCGGCGCTACTTCGAGCGCGGCCTCTTCGTGCGCTTCGCGGCGGAGCGGCCGACCGCGGCTCCGGCCTTGTCGGCCGTGCGTCCGGCGACGAGCACGGCGCGGACTCCGGCGGTGAAGCCGGCGAGCTTGATGAGCGGACCGCCGACGGTCGCGGCTGTGAGGGCGACGAGCGCGTTGACGTTGCCGGTGACCTCGGCGACGTCCTTGGTGATCGTGTCCACCCGCGCGAGCTGGTGGTTGGCCTCGCGGAGGGTGGAGGCCGACTCGTCGAGGATCGGCGTCAGGCCGTCGCTGGCCTGCTTGATGGCCTCGCTCGTGCTGTCGAAGACGCGCCCGAGCTTCCAGAGCGGGACGGCGGTGATCGCCACCAGGATCGCGAACACCCCCGCGGCGATGAGCCCTGCGATGTCTCCACCGGTCACGGTGACCTCCGTTCGATGCCGCCCAGCGCGGCACTCCAGCCTACCGACGGGCCGCGACAGGGGCGGACCCGGGGACCGGCGCTCGGCTCGGGCGCGACGGCCGGATCGGACGCAGCGCGGGTCTCTCGGAGCGCGGCGGGCACTCCGGATCGGGACCCCGGGAACGGGAAAGGCCCCGGTGCGGACACCGGGGCCTTTCTCTGCGGGGCTGGACTCAGCGGGCCGCGTAGTACTCGACGACGAGCTGCACTTCGCAGGTCACGGGGACCTCGGCGCGCTTCGGGCGGCGCAGGAGCGTCGCCTGCAGCTTGTCGATCTCGACCTCGAGGTAGCCCGGGGTCTTGGGGAGGACGTCGACGTGTCCACCGGCGGCGGCGACCTGGAAGGGCTCGGTGCCCTCGGAGCGGGTCTTGACGTGGATGACCTGGCCCGGCTTCACGCGGAAGGAGGGGCGGTCGACCGTCTTGCCGTCCACCATGATGTGGCGGTGGGTGACGAACTGGCGGGCCTGCGCGGTGGTGCGGGCGAAGCCCGAGCGCAGGACGAGGGCGTCGAGGCGCATCTCGAGGAGCTCGACCAGGTTCTCACCGGTCAGGCCCTGGGTGCGGCGCGCCTCCTGGAAGGCGATGCGGAGCTGCTTCTCGCGGATGCCGTACTGGGCGCGCAGACGCTGCTTCTCACGCAGGCGGACCGCGTAGTCGGAGTCGGCCTTGCGCTTCGAGCGGCCGTGCTCGCCGGGAGCGTAGGGACGCTTCTCGAGGTAGCGGGCGGCCTTCGGGGTCAGGGGGATGCCGAGGGCGCGCGAGAGGCGCGTCTTCGAGCGGGTACGGGACGTGGTCGACACAGTGGTCCTTCCAAGGTCTGAGAGGTTCGGTCGCAGCTCTCGACCGCCGGCTCCGGGAGGAGGGCGGACGCCGCGGTCGTGTCCTCCGCGGGTGCGGGGGAAGGGTGACCGCAGTGGCGGGCTGCGCGATTCAGAGGGATGCGCTGCTCCGCTCGGCTACAGAGCGGTGGGCAACCTCGCAAGACTATCAGGCCACGGCCTCCCGTGTGGGTCGCGCGAGTTCGCGGTCGGCGCGGTCAGCCCCGGTCGCCGCGGATGATGCGCAGGAGCTTCGCCAGTCGTGCGGAGACGTCGCGCTCGTTGCCGTGCTCGGTGGGCCGGTAGTACCGCGCGCCCTGGAGCGGGTCCGGGAGGTACTGCTGCTCGAGGACGCCGAGGTCGGCGTCGTGCGGGTACCGGTAGCCCTTCCCGTGGCCGAGCTTCTTGGCGCCGGGGTAGTGCGCGTCGCGCAGGTGCGCGGGCACCCGACCCGCGCGGCCCGCGCGCACGTCCGCGATGGCCGCGTCGATGGCGGAGTAGGACGCGTTCGACTTCGGGGCGGTCGCCAGGTGCACGACCGCCTGGGCGAGCGGGATGCGCCCCTCCGGCATGCCGATGAACTGCACGGCGTCGGCCGCGGCGATCGCGACGACGAGCGCCTGCGGGTCGGCCATGCCGATGTCCTCGGACGCGGAGACGATGATGCGGCGGGCGATGAACCGCGGATCCTCCCCCGCCTCGATCATCCGGGCCAGGTAGTGCAGCGCCGCGTCGACGTCCGAGCCCCGGATGGACTTGATGAAGGCGCTGATGACGTCGTAGTGCTCGTCGCCGTTGCGGTCGTAGCGCAGCAGGGCGCGGTCGACGGCGCGCGCGACGATCTCGGTCGTGATCGCGGGGAGCGCGGGCTCCTCGGCGGCGGCCTCGACGGGAGCGCCCTCGTCGTCCTCGTCCTCCTCGTCCGGGTCCTCCGCGGCGGCGGCGCGGGCGACCCGGTCGGCCTCGCGGGCCTCCGAGCGGGCGGAGGTGGCGGCGGCCTCGAGCGCGGTCAGCGCCCGCCGGGCGTCTCCGGAGGCGAGCCGCACGATGCTCGCCCGGGCCTCCTCCTCCAGCGTCACCGAGTCGCGCAGACCCCGCTCGTCGTGCAGGGCGCGGTCGACCAGGACGCCCAGGTCGTCGTCGCTGAGCGGCTCGAGGGTCAGCAGGAGCGAGCGCGAGAGCAGCGGCGCGATCACCGAGAACGAGGGGTTCTCGGTCGTGGCCGCGATGAGGATGACCCACCCGTTCTCGACCCCGGGCAGCAGTGCGTCCTGCTGCGCCTTGGTGAAGCGGTGGATCTCGTCGAGGAAGAGCACGGTGGACGTGCCGTAGAGGTCGCGGGTGGAGAGTGCCTCCTCCATCACCTGCCGCACGTCCTTCACGCCCGCCGTGACGGCGGAGAGCTCGACGAAGCGGCGGCCGCTGGAGTGGGCCACCGCCTGCGCGAGCGTGGTCTTGCCCGTGCCGGGAGGGCCCCAGAGGATCACGGACACCGCTCCCCGCTCCCCCGTCGTGTCGGCGGCGAGGGCGACCAGGGGCGAGCCGGGCGTCAGGAGGTGGCGCTGGCCGGCGACCTCCTCGAGGCTGCGCGGCCGCATCCGCACGGCGAGCGGAGTCGCCCCGGAGCGGAGTCCGGCCTGCTGCATGGTCATGCCCCCAGCGTAACGACGGCCTCCGACAGAGCCCCGGCCCGACTGCCCGGCGCGACGGAGCGGCGTTTGTCGCGCCTCCGGCGGTTCTCGTAGGCTCGACGCGGCCTGCGTGCGCGGGCCGCCGCGCCGAAGCCGCGCGGACGAGGACGTCGGAGGAACACGTGGCCCAGGGCAAGTCGAACGACCGCGAGGCGCGCACCCGGCTCCGGGCCTACCAGGCCCGTCAGAGCCTCCACCGCTCGAGGCAGAAGCGGCGCGTGCGCGACAACGTGATCGCGGCGATCGCCGCCGTCGTCGTGATCGGGCTCGCTGTCGTCGCCCAGATCCTCTACTTCTCCGGCGGCCCCGGCACCCCGGTCGCCGAGCCGACCTCCTCCTCCTCCGCGACCCCGACGCCCGAGGCGACGGGGTCGAACACCGGCGACGTCCCCTCCTCCGACATCGCCGAGGGCCGCGACTGGACGGGCACGCTCACGATCGGGGAGGACCCGCTGGGCATCACGCTCGCCGGCGCCGCCGCCCCGCAGGCGGTGTCCTCCTTCATCTCGCTGACGCGGTCCGGCTTCTACGACGGCGTCTCCTGCCACCGCCTCACCACGGAGGGCCTCTACGTCCTCCAGTGCGGCGACCCGGAAGGCGACGGCACCGGCGGACCGGGCTACAGCTACGGTCCCGTCGAGAACGCGCCCGAGGACGGCGTCTACCCGGCCGGGACCATCGCGATGGCCCGCCAGGGCGGCAACGGCTACAGCCAGGGCAGCCAGTTCTTCGTCGTCTACCAGGACACGACCCTGCCCGCCGACGCGGCCGGCGGGTACACCGTGCTCGGGCAGGTCACCTCGGGACTCGACGCCCTCGTCAGCGACGTCGTGTCGAAGGGCACGGCCGACGGATCGGGTGACGGCGCCCCCGCCGAGCCCGTGACCATCACCTCCGTCTCCGTCGAGTAGCCGCACCCGCGGCGTCGTCACGGTCCGCCCGCGCGGGGAGTGCAATAGGCTTGTCGTCACTGCCCGTTCGCGGCCGAGCGCGGTCTTCGGCCCTCCGGCCGTCGAGCCCCACCGGCCGACGACGCGACGGGCACCGAGAAGCACGACATCGAACAGCAAGGTGAGGCTCCGAGCGATGAGTGACCAGCAGCCGTGGGGACGGGTCGGCGACGACGGGACGGTCTACGTCCGCGTCGGCGACGGGGAGCGAGAGGTCGGCCAGTACCCCGATGCGACTCCCGAGGAGGCGCTCGCCTACTACGAGCGCAAGTACACGGAGCTCGCCGGGCAGGTCTCCCTGCTCGAGCAGCGCGCCAAGCGGGGCGCGCCCGCCGGAGACGTCGCCCGCACGGTGCAGTCGCTGTCCGCTGCCATCGCGCAGGCGAACGCGGTCGGCGACCTCGAGTCGCTGCAGACCCGGGTCGACGCGCTGAGCGGCTCCGTCGAGGATCTGACCGAGCAGCAGGCGGCCGAGTCGAAGGCCGCGCTGTCCGAGGCCCTCGCCTACCGCGAGGCCATCGTCGCCGAGGCCGAGGCCCTGGCGGCGGTCGACCCGGCGAAGACGCAGTGGAAGCAGGCCAGCGCCGCGATCGACGACCTCTTCGCCCGCTGGCAGAACCACCAGCAGCAGGGCCCGCGCCTTCCCAAGAACGACGCGAACGAGCTGTGGCGCCGGTTCCGCGGAGCGCGCACCACGATCGAGCAGAACCGCAAGGCGTTCTTCGCCGACCTCGACTCCGCGCACCGCGAGGCCAAGCAGGCCAAGCAGGCGCTCATCGACCAGGCCGAGGCGCTGGTGCCGCAGGGCGCCGATGCCATCCCGGACTACCGCGCGCTCCTGGAGCGCTGGCGGGTCGCCGGCCGCGCAGGCAAGCGGTTCGACGACGCGCTCTGGGCGCGCTTCAAGGCCGCCGGCGACGCGATCTACGGCGCCAAGGCCGAGATCGTCGCGCAGGAGAGCGTCGAGTACACCGAGAACCTCGACCTCAAGCTCGCCCTCCTCGAGGAGGCGGAGCCGCTCCTGCAGGAGCAGGACCGCGAGAAGGCCAAGCGGGTGCTGCTCTCGATCCAGGAGCGCTGGGACGCCGTCGGCCGCGTGCCGCGCGAGCAGGTGCGCACCGTCGAGGACCGCCTCCGCAAGGTCGAGGCGCACGTCCGCAAGCTCGACGAGGAGCACTGGAACCGCAGCAACCCGGAGCGCAAGGCCCGCTCCGAGGGTCTCGCCTCGCAGCTGACCGCCGCGATCCAGAAGCTCCAGGACGAGCTCGACGAGGCGAAGGCGCGCGGCGACCGCGACGCGATCGCCCAGGCTCAGGAGGCGCTCGACGCCCGCAAGGTCTGGCTCGACGCGATCGGCTAGACCCGCTCCGGCGGATTCCTCCACAGATCCGCTCGCGACGCTCCGGAGGGGAGGCGCATCGGCCAGCATGGCCGGATGCGCCTCCCCTCCGTGCTCCTCCCCGGGCACCTCCCTCTCGCGGAGCTGTGCGCCGCCCGCCTCGACGGCGAGCTGGTCGCGCTCGACGAGGGCTTCCTCGTCGCGGACCTGCCCCTGGGGGCGTCCGAGCGGGCCGCCTCCCTGCGCTCGCTGCTCCCCCGCGGCGCCGTCGCCGATCGTCTCTCCGCCGCGTGGGTGCACGGAGCGACGCACCGTCCGCCGCCGGTGCACAGCGCCTCGATCGACCGGCGGAAGCGCCGGCAGGCGCCGTCGAACCCCCGCCTGCGCTGCCACGAGGTCCTGCTCGACGAGGACGACGTCGTCCTCCTCGGCGGCGCGCCGGTCACGTCGCCTGCCCGCACCCTGATCGACCTCGCCCGGACGGAGGACGCGGGCGCGATCCTCCGGGCGCTCTCTCGGAGCACCCGGACCGGCCTCGACGCCGTCCTCGCGAGGCTGGAGGAGGGCAGCGCCGTCGCCGGACGGAGGATCGTCGGACGACGGCTGCGGGCGGCGCTCGGCGAGGCGCCGCCCGGGGATCAGCCCCCGTTCACCCGGTAGACGTCGTAGACGGCGTCGATCCGGCGCACGGCGTTCAGCACGCGGTCCAGGTGGGTGGTGTCGCCCATCTCGAAGACGAACCGGCTGATCGCCAGCCGGTCGCTCGAGGTGGAGACCGTCGCCGAGAGGATGTTGACGTGGTGCTCCGAGAGCACGCGCGTCACGTCGCTCAGCAGGCCCGAGCGGTCCAGCGCCTCGACCTGGATCTGCACGAGGAAGATGCTCTTGGAGGACGGCGCCCACTCGACGTCGACGATCCGCTCCGGCTCCTTCAGCAGCTCCTGCACGTTGTGGCAGTTCGCCTGGTGCACGGAGACGCCGGCTCCCCGCGTCACGAATCCGACGATCTGATCGCCCGGAACCGGAGTGCAGCACTTCGCGAGCTTCACGAGGATGTCCGGCGCGCCCTTCACGAGGACGCCCGACTCGCTGCTCCGGCTCCGCGGCCGGGGCGAGCGCGGGAGGGTGACCTCGTTCTCGTCCGACTCCGGATCGCCCTGGATGGAGGAGACGACCTTCTCGAGCACCGACTGGGTCGAGACGTGGCCCTCGCCGACGGCCGCGTAGAGCGCCTCGACGTCGTTGTAGCGCAGCTGGCTGGCCACCTCGGTGAAGGTGTCCTGGCTCATCAGCTTCTGCAGCGGCAGGTTCTGCTTCCGCATCGCCCGGGCGATGGAGTCCTTGCCCTGCTCGATCGCCTCGTCGCGCCGCTCCTTGGTGAACCACTGCCGGATCTTGTTGCGGGCCCGGGGGCTCTGCACGAAGTGGAGCCAGTCCTGGCTCGGTCCCGAGTCGGGGTTCTTCGAGGTGAAGACCTCGACCACGTCGCCCGTCGTCAGAGCCGACTCCAGCGGCACGAGGCGCCCGTTGACCTTGGCGCCCATCGTCCTGTGCCCGACCTCGGTGTGCACCGCGTAGGCGAAGTCGACCGGGGTCGCACCGGTCGGCAGGCCGATCACGCGTCCCTTCGGGGTGAAGACGTAGACCTCCTTGGCGCCGATCTCGAAGCGGAGGGAGTCGAGGAACTCGTTCGGGTCGGTGGTCTCCGACTGCCAGTCCGAGAGATGCGCGAGCCAGGCGAGGTCGGTGTCGTTCGATCCGGAGGTGGGCACCTTGCCGGTGGCCATCTGCTCCTTGTACTTCCAGTGCGCCGCGATGCCGAACTCCGCGTGCTGGTGCATCTCGTTGGTGCGGATCTGGATCTCGACCGCGCGGCCCTTCGGCCCGACGACCGTCGTATGCAGCGACTGGTAGAGGTTGAACTTCGGAGTGGCGATGTAGTCCTTGAACCGGCCCGGCATCGGCGTCCAGCGGGCGTGGATCGAGCCGAGCACGGCGTAGCAGTCGCGCACCGAGTTCACGAGGACGCGGATGCCGACCAGGTCGTAGATCTCGTCGAACTCGCGACCGCGGACGACCATCTTCTGGTAGATCGAGTAGTACTGCTTCGGCCGGCCGACGACGCGACCACGGATCCGCCCGGCCCGCAGGTCCTCGCTGATCAGGTCGATGACGTTCTGCACGAACTCCTCGCGCTGCGGCGTCCGCCGCTTCACCAGGCTCTCGATCTCGTTGTAGATCTTGGGGTAGAGCACCGCGAAGGACAGGTCCTCGAGCTCCCACTTGATGGCCTGGATGCCGAGGCGGTGCGCCAGCGGCGCGTAGATCTCGAGGGTCTCGGTGGCCTTGCGGGCCGCGGACTCGGCGGGGACGAAGCCCCAGGTCCGCGCGTTGTGAAGGCGGTCGGCGAGCTTGATGATCAGGACGCGGATGTCCTTCGACATCGCCACGATCATCTTGCGGACGGTCTCGGCCTGCGCGCTGTCGCCGTACTTGACCTTGTCGAGCTTGGTGACGCCGTCGACGAGCATCGCGACCTCGTCGCCGAAGTCCGCGCGGAGCTCGTCGAGCTGGTAGTCGGTGTCCTCGACGGTGTCGTGCAGCAGCGCGGCGGCGATAGTCTTCGAGCCGATGCCGAGGTCGGCGAGGATCTGCGCGACGGCCAGCGGATGCGTGATGTAGGGCTCGCCGCTGCGGCGCTTCTGGTTCGCGTGCGCCCGCTCCGCGACCGAGTACGCGCGCTCGATGAGCGCGATGTCGCTCTTGGGGTGGTGCATCCGGACGGTGCGGACGAGGGTGTCGACAGCACCGGAGGGCTGCGCGCGCGAGAAGATCCGCGGGACCAGTCTGCGCAGGGCAGCGGTCGAGGACGTCGTCGTCGTTTCCGTCACGCGAGGATCTCCATCGCCCCATTATCGCCCGTGCGGACGGTGCCGATGACCGTTCCGCCCGGGGCGGACGGCGCCGGCGTCAGCCGATGCGTCCCGGGCGCCCCTCGCCGTCGACCACGTCGCCGCCCGCCGCGGCCCAGGCGGTCATGCCGGCGTCGACGTTGGCGACCTCGTAGCCGGCGCCGTCGAGGGCCTGCGTCACCATCGCGGAGCGGACTCCGGAGTGGCAGACCACCAGGATCGCCGTGTCGGCCGGGAGCTCGTCCTGCCGGGCGCCGATCTCCCCCATCGGGATGTGGTGGGCGGCCGGAGCATGCCCCGCAACCCACTCGTGCGGCTCCCGGACATCGAGCAGCCAGACCTCGTCGCGCGCGACGAGTCCGACGGCGTCGGCCGCGGTGACCTGTGCGTAGTCGGCCACGGCTCAGCCCTGCACGGCCGGCGCGGCCGGCGCGGTCGCCTTCGCCCGGGCCGACTCCACGCGCTTGTCGTGCTTGGAGATCTCGGGCTCCCGGCTGCGCAGCTGGGCGTACAGCGGCGCCGCGACGAAGATCGTCGAGTACGTGCCGACGATGATGCCGATCAGCAGGGCGAGGGAGATGTCGCGGAGAGTGCCCGCGCCGAGGACGAACGCGCCGATCACGAGGATCGCGGCCACCGGGAGGGCGGCGACGATCGAGGTGTTGATGGAGCGCACGAGAGTCTGGTTCTCGGCCAGGTTCACCGTCTCGGAGAAGGTGCGGGTCGTGCTGCCGAGCGCCTCCACGGTGTTCTCGCGGATCTTGTCGAAGACCACGACCGTGTCGTAGAGCGAGTAGCCGAGGATCGTCAGCAGTCCGATCACCGCCGCCGGCGACACCTCGGTGCCGGTGATGCCGTAGACGCCCGCCACGATCACGAGGTCGTGCAGGAGCGCGACGATCGCCGCGAGCGACATCTTCCAGGTGCGGAAGTACGCCCACATGGCCAGGGCCGCGAGGACCACGAAGATCACCAGGCCGCGCAGGGCCTGCTGGGTCACGTCGTTGCCCCACGCCGCTCCGATGAAGGAGGAGGCGACCTGGTCGGTGGGCACGTCGTACGCCTCCGACAGGGCGTTCCGCACCGCGGTCGACTCGTCGGTCGAGAGCTGGCCGGTCTGTACGCGGATGGAGTCTTCGCCGACGATGGACACGCGCGGCACGGTCTCCGGAGCGACCGAGGTCACCGCGTCCGTCGCCGTCGCCTGCTCGAGACTCGACGGCGAGGACACCGTGAACTGCGAGCCGCCGGTGAACTCGATGCCGAAGTTGAAGCCGCCGCGGGCGACCGTACCGAGCAGCGTGATCAGGATCAGGGCGAGCGAGACGAGGTACCACGTGCGGCGCCGGCCGACGAAGTCGATCGATCGCGCACCGGTGTAGAGGTCGTTTCCGAACTGCGAGAAGCTGGCCATCACGCGTCCTTCCCGTTCGAGTCGTTGGAGTCGCGCAGGCCGGCCGCCTCGGCGGCCTTCCGCTCGGCGATGGTCTGGCGCTTGGCCGCCTCACGGGACGCGGAGGCGCGCTTGCCGGCGACCACCTGGTCCTGCGGACGGAAGGCGGCACGGCCGCGGTAGACGGCCCCGAGCGCCCGGGGATCCAGGCCCGAGGCCTTGTGCCCCTCGGCGAAGAACGGTCTCGTGGCCATCAGCTGCAGGATCGGGTGGGTGAACAGCGCCACCACGATCAGGTCGATGATCGTCGTGATCCCGAGGGTGAGCGCGAAGCCGCGGACACTGCCGACGGCGAGGAGGAAGAGGACCACCGCGGCGAGCAGGTTCACCATGTCGGACGCGAAGATCGTGCGCAGCGCGCGCCGCCAGCCGGACTCGACGGCGGACTCGAGGCCGCGTCCGTCGCGGAGCTCGTCGCGGATGCGCTCGAAGTACACGATGAACGAGTCGGCCGTGATGCCGATCGCGACGATGAGACCCGCGACTCCTGCGAGCGAGAGGCGCAGTCCCTCCCGCCAGGACAGCAGCGTGACGACGAGGTAGGTGACGATCGCCGCGACGAGCAGCGAGGCGATCGTGACGGCTCCGAGCACGCGGTACTGCGCGATGGAGTAGACGATGACGAGGATCAGGCCGATGAGGCCGGCGAGCAGGCCGCTGGCGAGCTGGGCGGAGCCGAGCGTCGCCGAGATGCTGTCCGAGCTCTGGACCTGGAAGCCGATCGGCAGCGCGCCGTACTTGAGCTGGTCGGCGAGCGTCTTCGACGACTCCTGGGTGAAGGAGCCCGAGATCTGCGCGTTGCCGTCGGTGATGGCGGCGTTCGTCGACGGGGCCGAGATGACCCGGCCGTCGAGGACGATCGCGAACTGGTTCTGCGCACCCTGCAGCGCCACGAGGCGCGAGGTCACGTCGCCGAAGGCCTGCGTGCCCTGGTCGTCGAACGAGAGGTTGACGGCCCAGGTGCCGGTGCTGGCGCCGGAGGAGGTCGTCATCAGGCCGTTCGAGGCGTCCGAGATGTCCTCGCCGGTGATCTCCACCGGGCCGAGGACGTACTTCACCGTCCCGCTGTCGTCGCAGGTGATGAGCGGCTGGTCGGCCGGGGCGAGGTTCGGGTCCTGGCCGTTGAGGAACGCGCAGTCGAACGAGGTGTACTGGGCCTCGAGCGCCGGCGTGAGGTAGGCGAGGTCGCTCGCGTTCGTCGGCGAGGCGGTCGGCTCCGTCGCGAGCGACGGGTCGACGGGCGTCGGCGTGGGCGAGGACGTCGCGTCGCCGCCGACCGAGCTGTTGGTGGCCTGGCTCGCGACGAGGACCGGGCGGAAGTCGAGCTTCGCCGAGGCCTCGATGCGCTGGAGCGTCTCGTCGTCGGGCGTGCCCGGGATCGAGACGACGATGTTGCTCGAGCCCTGGGTCGTGATCTCGGCCTCGGAGACGCCGGACGCGTCGATGCGCTGGCGGATGATCGAGACGGCCTGCGTCAGCTGCTCCGACGAGACGGTATCGCCGTCGTTCAGCTGCGGCTGCAGGACGATCTGCGTGCCGCCCTCGAGGTCGAGGGCGAGCTTCGGCGTCCAGGAGCCGCCGCCCCAGAGGACGGCCGCCGTGTTGAGTCCGACGAGAGCGAGGATCAGGACACCGAGCCAGCTCAGGGAGCGGCGGGCCTTCCGGACGGGGGTTGATGCGGCCACCCAGGGCTCAGCTTTCTCTTCGGTCGACGGTGATCGGCCCGGGGTCGCCCGGGCGTGGAGAAGGGCGGGCGGGCGCCGATGCGCCCGGCCCGACCAGGAGACTACTGCCCGTCGGGGCGGCGGTCGCGCTCGACCGGGTCCACCAGCGGGTCGCGGTGCGCGGAGTCGCGCTCGCCGAACTCGGGCGAGCCGGTCGCGGTCAGCGGGTCGGCCTCGTCCTCGGTGTCGACGGCGACGGCGTTCTCGCTCGGGTCGATGAGGCGGGCGATCGCCTGACGGTGGATGGTCAGCAGCGTGCCGGGGGTCGACTCGATGACGATCTTGTTCGCCTCGTCGTCGATCGACACGACGGTGCCGAAGAGGCCGGAGCCGGTCATGAGCTCCACCCCCGGCTGGAGGTTGTTCTTCATGCTCTCCGCGTCGCGCTGGCGCTTCTTGTTGTTGCGGAACATGAAGATGATCATCACGGCGAGCAGCAGGACGAGCAGGATGATCGTCGGATCCATGGGTGGGCCTTCCGGAGTGGATGGGCGATCCGCCGCGCGGCCTCAGGTCGAGGCGGAGCGGATCGAGCGGCCCGTCGGGCCTAGAGAATCATAGATCATCGGGGAACAGGGGCGGCTGAGCCGCCGTCCCCCGGGGGTCGATGCCGAAGTGGCGGTAGGCGGCGGGGGTCGCCACGCGGCCGCGCGGCGTCCGGGTCAGCAATCCGATCCGCACGAGGAACGGCTCGACGACGGCCTCGACCGTCTCCGCCTCCTCCCCCACCGACACGGCGAGGGTGTTCAGGCCGACCGGCCCGCCGTCGAAGCGGGTCAGCACGATCTCCATCACCGCGCGGTCGAGCCGGTCGAGTCCGAGCGCGTCGACGTCGTAGAGCTCCAGCGCCGCGCGGACGGCGGTCACGTCGGCCCGTCCGCCGTGGACCAGGGCGAAGTCCCGCACCCGCCGGAGCAGGCGGTTGGCGATGCGCGGGGTGCCTCGGCAGCGGCCGGCGATCTCGGCGATCGCGTCCGCGTCGATGTCGAGCTCGAGCAGCCGTGCCGCCCGGGCGAGCACCTGCCGCAGCTCGTCCTCCGCGTAGAACTCGAGGTGCGCGGTGAAGCCGAAGCGGTCGCGGAGCGGATTGGGCAGCAGGCCGGAGCGGGTCGTGGCGCCGACGAGCGTGAACGGGGCGAGATCCAGCGGGACGGACGTCGCTCCCGCCCCCTTGCCGACCATGATGTCGATCCGGAAGTCCTCCATCGCGAGGTAGAGCATCTCCTCCGCGGAGCGCGCCATGCGGTGGATCTCGTCGATGAAGAGGATCTCGCCGGGCAGCAGCGAGGAGAGGACGGCGGCGAGGTCGCCCGCGTGCTGGATCGCGGGGCCGCTGGAGAGCCGCAGGGGCGAGGAGCTCTCCTCCGCCACGATCATCGCGAGGGTCGTCTTGCCGAGCCCGGGCGGGCCCGCGAGCAGGATGTGGTCGGGGGTCCGGCCCTGCATGGCCGCGGCCTTGAGCAGCAGCTCGAGCTGGCCGCGCACCTTGCGCTGGCCGACGAACTCGCTGAGGTTCCTGGGCCGCAGGGCGCCCTCGAAGGCGACCTCGGCCTCCGACGCGACCTCGGCGCCCAGCACCTCGTCGCTCACGAGCGGGCCGCCGGACCGAGGCGGGCGAGGGCGAGCCGGAGCAGCGCCTGCACGTTCGCGGCGTCGGAGGCCTGCGCGTCGAGCAGGATCTCGTCGACCACATCGGCCGCGGTGCGCTCGGGCCAGCCCAGGCCGACGAGCGCCGCGAGCACGTTCTGCGCGGCGGTGGCGGCGGGACCGGAGCCGCGGGCGGCGCGCGGACGGACGGTCACCTTGCCGGCGAGCGACAGGATGATCAGCTTGGCCGTCTTCGGGCCGATGCCGCTGACCTTCCGGAACACCCCGTCGTCCTCGTCGGCGACCGCCTGCGCGATCCGGTCCGGCTCGACCGCGCCGAGCACGCCGAGGGCGGACTTCGGGCCGACGCCGGTCACGCCGATCAGCAGCTCGAAGATCTCGAGCTGCTCCTCGTCGGGGAAGCCGTAGAGGGTGAGCGAGTCCTCGCGGACGACGAGCACGGTGCTGACCGTGGTCTCGTCGCCGACGCGCATCTCGAGCGCGTGCTGCGGGGTCACGTTCACCGCGTAGCCGACGCCGTGGACGTCGAGGACGGCGAGGCTCCCGCGGGCGGAGAGGACGGTGCCGCGGAGGGAGGAGATCACCGCGTCAGTCTAGATGCTCGAACAGGCGTTCGACTCGCGGCCTCGGCGGCGCGCCACGCCCGCTGCGCTGCTGTGCCGCCCGCCGCTCCGTCGGCACCGGCTCCCGCCGACCCGGAGGACGGCGTGAGAGGCGCCCGCCAGGCGTGGCAGACGGCCAGGGCGAGGGCGTCGGCCGCGTCGGCCGGCCGCGGCGGGGCGTCGAGCCGGAGGACGCGCTGGATCATCGCGGTGACCTGGCGCTTGTCCGCGGCTCCGTAGCCGGTGACGGCGGCCTTCACCTCGCTCGGCGTGTGCATCCCGACCGGGAGCCCGCGCCGGGCCGCCGCGACGAGGGCGACGCCGCTGATCTGCGCGATGCCCATCACGGTGCTGACGTTGTTCTGCGCGAAGACCCGCTCGATCGCGACGGCGTCGGGGCGGTGCTCGTCGAGCAGCGCCTCGAGCCCGTCGCCCAGGGCCAGCAGGCGGCGCTCCAGCGCGTCGTCGGGCGGTGTCCGGAGGACCGTCACGTGCACGAGGGTCGCGTGGCGGTCGCGCGAGACGTCGACGATGCCGACGCCGCAGCGGGTGAGCCCGGGGTCGATCCCGAGGACGCGCATCAGGCCGCCCTCCGGGATCGGGCCGGGCTCACCGCGTCACTCCTCGTTCTCGAGCTCGGCGCGCACCTCTGCCGTGATGTCGAGGTTGGTGTAGACGTTCTGCACGTCGTCCGAGTCCTCGAGCGCGTCGATCAGGCGGAAGACCTTGCGGGCCGTCTCGGCGTCGGCCTCGACCTGGAGGGAGGCGACGAACTCGATGTCGGCGGAGTCGTAGTCGATGCCCGCCTCCTGCAGGGCCGAGCGGGCCGGGACGAGCTCGCTCGGCTCGACGCGGACCTCGAAGCTCTCGCCGTGGTCGAGCACGTCGTCGACACCGAAGTCGAGGACCGCGCCGAGCACGTCGTCCTCGGTGACGCTCTCTCCGTGGGGCACGGAGATGACGCCCTTGCGCGCGAAGTTGTACGCGACGCTGCCCGGGTCGGCCATGGTGCCGCCGTTGCGGGTCATCGCGGTGCGGACGTCCGCCGCGGCGCGGTTCTTGTTGTCGGTGAGGCACTCGACGAGCAGGGCGATGCCGTTGGGGCCGTAGGCCTCGTACATGATCGTCGTGTAGTCGATGACCTCGCCGGTGAGGCCGGCGCCGCGCTTGATCGCGCGGTCGATGTTGTCGTTCGGCACCGAGGTCTTCTTCGCCTTCTGCACGGCGTCGACGAGCGTCGGGTTGCCGGAGAGGTCGGCGCCGCCGATCTTGGCGGCCACCTCGATGTTCTTGATCAGCTTGGCGAAGGACTTCGCGCGGCGCGAGTCCTTGATCGCCTTCTGGTGCTTGGTCGTGGCCCACTTGGAATGCCCGGACACGGTGCTCCCTCGGAAATCTCGTTGCGTGCGGCCCCCGAGGGCGCCGCTGATGGCAGGGGCCAGTCTATTCGAGAGCCGGTCCGCGCCCGTCTCGGCCCGAGCACCGAGCCTTCCGCGCCCGTCTCGCCGGCGACGAGCCGCCCTCCCGGCGCGCCCCCGCACCGCCGAACGCACGATCCGC